>CAXRCQ010000254.1:0-13781 GCA_964228845.1 Blastomonas sp. | reverse complement strand
CCCCGAACCTTGGCCAAGAAACCGCTCGGCGCCGTCGCCGAAAAAATCCTCGACACCGGACTGAAGGATGCGTTGGGCGAGCGCTATCTCGCCTACGCGCTTTCCACCATCGGTTCGCGCTCGCTGCCCGACGTGCGCGATGGGCTGAAACCGGTGCACCGGCGGCTGATCTACGCCATGCACCAGCTGCGCCTGGACCCGACCGCCGGCTTCAAGAAATGCGCCCGCGTGGTCGGCGACGTGATCGGCAAGTATCACCCGCATGGCGACGTGGCCGTCTACGACGCGCTGGTCCGGCTCGCCCAGGACTTCGCCGTCCGCTACCCGCTGGTCGAGGGCCAGGGCAATTTCGGCAATATCGACGGCGATAACGCGGCGGCCTATCGCTATACCGAAGCGCGGCTGACGCGCACCGCGATCGAGCTGATGGCCGGGCTCGACGAAGGCACGGTCGCCTTCAAGCCCACCTATAATGGCGAGGAGGAGGAGCCCGAGGTCTTTCCCGGCCTGTTCCCGAACCTGCTCGCCAATGGCGCCAGCGGCATCGCGGTGGGCATGGCGACCTCGATCCCGTCGCACAACGTCATCGAGATCATCGATGCAGCGATGCTGCTGATCAGGAAGCCCGAAGCCAGCCATGAAGACATCATGACGGTGTTTCTGGGCCCGGATTTTGCCACCGGCGGTGTGCTGGTCGACAGCGCCGAGAGCATCAGCCACGCCTATCGCACCGGACGCGGTGCGTTCCGCCTGCGCGCGCGCTATTCGACGGGCAAGGATGCCGAGGGCAACTGGGAGCCAACCGGCATCGAGAAGCTGCCCGGCGGCACCTGGCAGCTGATCATCAGCGAGATCCCCTATCAGGTGCAGAAGGGCAAGCTGATCGAGCAGATCGCGACGCTGATCGCCGAGAAGAAGCTGCCGATCCTCGCGGATGTGCGCGATGAGTCGGACGAGACCATCCGGCTCGTGATCGAGCCCAAGAGCCGCAATGTCGATGTCGATATACTCAAGGACAGCCTCTATCGGCTGACCGATCTCGAAATCCGCTTCCCGCTCAACCTGAACGTGCTCGACGAGACGCGCACGCCCGGCGTGATGGGGATCAAGCCGTTGCTCGAATCCTGGCTGCGCCACCAGATCCTGATCCTGGTCAACCGCAGCCGCCATCGGCTCGACAAGATCGCGGCGCGGCTGGAGCTGCTGCGCGGCTATATCATCGCCTATCTCAATCTCGACCGGGTGATCGAGATCATCCGCACCGAGGACGAGCCCAAGCCGGTGATGATGGCCGAGTTCGAGCTGACCGACCGTCAGGCCGAAGCCATCCTCAACATGCGGCTGCGCAGCTTGCGCAAGCTGGAGGAAATGGAACTGCGGCGCGAGCATGATGCGCTGATCGCCGAACAGGCCGAGCTGGAAGAACTGCTCGCCGATCCCAAACTGCAAAAGGCGCGGCTGACCAAGAATCTCAAGGCTTTGCGCGCGCTGTACACTGGCAAGACCGAGCTTGGGCAGTTGGGTGCGCGCCGCACCGCGATCGAGGAAGCCGCGCCTGCGCGCGAAATTCCGCTCGAAGCGATGATCGAGCGCGAGCCGGTGACCGTCATCATGTCGCGGCGCGGCTGGATCAAGGCGATGAAGGGCCATGCGGACCTCAGCGCGGCGGAACTGACCAAGTTCAAGGAAGGCGATGGCCCGGGCTTTGCCTTCCACGCTCAATCGACCGACAAGCTCCTGATCGCGCTCGACAATGGCCGTTTCTATACGCTGGGTGCGGAAAAGCTGCCCGGCGCGCGCGGCTTTGGCGAGCCGGTGCGCGGCATGCTCGACATGGAGAACGAGGCACAGATCATCGCGCTGCTGCCTTATGATCCGCAGGGCAAGCTGCTGCTCGCCGCATCGAACGGGCGCGGGTTCCTGGCCGAGATGGCCGAGCTGATCGCCGAAACGCGCAAGGGTCGGCAGGTGGTCAACCTCAAGGCCGGCGTGAAGCTCATGGTGATTCGCCCCGTGCTGCCCACTGCGGACCATGTCGCGGTGGTCGGCGAGAACCGCAAGCTCGTCGTCTTCCCGATCGCCGAACTGCCGGTCATGGCGCGCGGCCAGGGCGTGCAACTGCAGCGCTATCGCGACGGATCGCTCTCCGACGCCACGACATTCCGGCTTGAAGAGGGTCTGAGCTGGACCATGGGCGGCGACAGCGGACGCGTGCGCACCGAAAAGGACATGGGACTGTGGCGCGTGGCGCGCGGAGCGGCAGGCCGCCTGCCGCCCAATGGCTTCCCCCGCAACAACAAGTTCGACGGCTGATTTTTCTCGGCTCGACGATCGTTTTTCTTGCGCATTAAGTGAATTTTACATTTTGCCGGTTAGCCGATGCTAACCATGGTCAGTCCCAAGCCACCATCGAAGGCCCGCAATGCCAGTGTTCCGGATCGTTCCGGGGCAGGTCTTGCGGTGCGTGCACACCCGATGGTGATGGCCGCGCTCGAGCCCCTGCCGATTCCGGCGGCTGTCGTGATGCGCGCGGGCGACGATCTTGAGCTGATGGCTGCGAATCGCGCGTTCAAGGAACGCGGGCTGGTGCCGACCGAACCCGGCGGGCTCGATTTCCGGCTGCTTTCCGAGCTTGTCTCGGTGGCTCACCGCAACGACAGCGGCAAGGCGGTGAAGCCCTGGACGCTCGACGATCCGATCAAGCCGCGCCGCTATGACGTGACCGTCGCGCGCATGGACCTGCGCGGGATGGAGTGGCCGCATTTCCTGGTCAGCCTGATCGACCGCACCAGCGAGATCGAGACGCATGACAGCTTCCGCCGCGAGACCATGCGCGACAGCCTGACCGGGCTGCCCAATCGCGCGGGGTTCGAGGACGAGGTCGAGAGCCGGTTGGCGGACGCCCCGACCGGCGGCCGCGGCAGCCTGGGGGCCTTTGCGGTCTTCACCCTCGATATCGCGCGGTTCAGCCAGATCAACGAATGCGCGGGCAGCATTGTTGGCGACGAACTCATCATCACCGTCGCGCGCCGCCTGATGGGGCGGATGCGCAAGACCGATATCGTCGCGCGCATCGGCGGCAATGAGTTCGCGCTGTTCGTGCCCCTTCGCGGGACCAGCGAGCGCGAGCTGATGCGGATCACCAACCGCATCCGCAGCATCTTTGCCGAACCCTATCGGTTGTCCGATCTCGAGATCCAGATCGATGGTGCGATCGGCATCGCGCTCAGCAAGCCCGGGCAAAGCGACTGCGCCAATTATATTCGCCAATCGCAGATTGCCCTGAAGCGCGCCAAGCAGACCCGCCAGGCGGAAGTCTACACGCCCGAAGAGCTCGACAAGGCGCGCCGCCGCTTCACGCTCGAAACCGAGCTGCGCAAGGCGATCGAGCTCGACCGGCTCGAGCTCTATTTCCAGCCGCTGATCGATCTCAGCAACGGGTTCGTTACCGGCTTCGAGGCGCTGGCGCGCTGGAAGGACCCCGATTACGGGATGATCTCGCCAGCCGAGTTCATTCCCGTCGCCGAGGAATGCGGGCTCATCCTGCCGCTCGGCCGCTGGGCGCTCGACCGCGCCTGCCAGGTGCTGAACGAATGGGATGCCAAGGCGGGAGAGATGCTGCCGCTCAAGGTCAGCGTCAACGTTTCTGCCGCGCAGTTCGCGCGCGATGACATTCCGAACATGGTCTCGGGCATCCTGCGCGCGAACAAGACAAAGCCCGAGCGCATCATGCTAGAGCTTACCGAATCGGTGGTGGTCAGCGATCCCGCGCGCGCCGCCAAGGTGATGAACGCGTTGCGCGCGCTCGACGTGTCGCTGGCGATGGCTGACTTCGGCACCGGCTATTCCAACCTCGCCTATCTGCAGCAGCTGCCGATCGATGTGCTCAAGATCGATCGCAGCTTCGTGACGCACATGCTGCAGGAGCGCGACAAGGTGGCGATCGTCCGCGCGATCCTCTCGCTGGCCTCGGCGCTCAACATGGAAACGACGGCGGAAGGCATCGAGACGCTGGAAATCGCGCACACGCTGGCGGCGCTGGGTTGCTCCTACGGCCAGGGCTATTTCTACTCGCCGCCGGTGCCTGCTGCCAGCGCCTATGATTTCATGATCGAGCGGATGGGCTGATCAGCCGAACTTGGCGACAGTTTCCGCAGCAATAGCTGCCAGCCGCGCATCATTGGGGAAATCCTCGGCAATCCAGCGGCGTCTGACTTCGCCCAACGCTTTGGCGACATCTGGGCCGGCCTGGATACCGAGCGCGATGATGTCGCGACCGCCCATGGGGAAATCGGGCACCTGCCAACCGGCGAGGCTCTGCCAGCCGTCCGCCAGCATCGGCTCGGGTGCGCGCAGAAGCAGCCAGGGGGCAACCAGCTCTTCGGGTTGGACCTGTGCGGCGACCTGCCGTGCACTCCCCTCGACCGGCCAGGGCATGGCATAGCGCGCCAGCGCCAGCCGCTGCGCCTTGGAGAGCCGCAGCCGTGCTGCGACCTGATCGGCAAGCAGGGGGTCGAGCGGTAGCAGCGAAGCGAGCCGCAACAGCGCATGCGGCGGGGTGTGCAGCTTTTGCTCGCGGGTGACCAGTTCTGCCAGCCGATCAAGACCATCGCCGAGCATTTCGGGCAGGATGACGGGCCAGATGCCGCATTCGCCCATCATCCGAGTCGTTGCCAGAGGGGCCTTCGCTCCAAGCAGCAGCAGCAGTTCGCGCGCGATCCGCTCGCGCGACAGGGCTTTCAGCCGCTCGGCATGTTCGGTGCACGCTGCCATGGCGTGGGCATCGACCGTGCCGCCGAACCGCGCATGGAAACGGAAATAGCGCAGGATGCGAAGATGGTCCTCGAGGATGCGCTCGCCCGCATCGCCGATAAAGCGCACCAGCCGTGCATCCAGATCGGCCAGCCCGCCGAAATAATCGGTGACTTCGAGCGTTTTCGGATCGGCGAACAGCGCATTGATCGTGAAATCGCGCCGCGCAGCGTCCTCACGCCAGTCGTCGGTAAATTCGACCTCGGCATGGCGGCCGTCGGTCGTCACATCGCGGCGCAGCGTGGTGATTTCGACCGGGCCGTTCGGCAGCACGGCGGTGACCGTGCCATGCGCCAGGCCGGTCGGCACCGCGCGGATGCCCGCCGCCTCCAATCGCGCCATCACCATCTCGGGCAGCAGCCGGGTGGCGATATCGATATCGGTCGCCTCGATGCCGAGCAGCGCATCGCGCACCGCGCCGCCGACATAGCGGCACTGGTCGCCCGTCGGATCGATCGCGGCGAGCATGGCGCGCAAATCCTCGCGCCGGGTCCATTCGGCCTCGATCCGCGTCACGCCAGCACGCCTTGCAGCCTTCGCGACAGATTGGCGATGATCCCTGCCGTCACCCCCCAGATGCGTCTCTGCCCCCATAGGATCTCGATATAATTGCGCGTTGCCCCTTTCCAGAAGGTCGAATGCGCCTGATGGTTGGTAGGATCGAGCACAAAGTCCAGCGGCACCTCGAACCAGTCGGCGACCTCGCCGGGATTGGGCGAATAGCTGAGATCGGGCGGGATGACGCCCAGCACCGGGGTGATCGCAAAACCGCTGCCGCTGCGATAGACATCGCCGGTGCCGATGACGCGCACATTCCCGGGTGCCAGGCCCAGTTCCTCGTCGGCCTCGCGCAGCGCGGCGGCGATCGCGTCCTTGTCCTCGGGATCGATCTTGCCGCCGGGAAAGGCGATCTGGCCCGGATGGCTGCGCAGATAATCGGGTCGCTGGGTCAGGATCACGCCGGGCTTCGGGCGGTCGGTGACTGCGATCAGCACGGCGGCGGGAATGTGCGCGCCGCGATCGGGCGCGATATGCGCCTCGTCGATCGATTCCATGCCCTGGCTGGCAGCGAGTGCCTCGGCCAGGCGGTCGTACAGGCTCATGCGCCCTCGATCCGGTCGAGCCGGAAGCACGCGCCGTCGCTCCAGATCGGCAGGCCGGTATCGGTGTCGCCGGCTTCTTCGAGCGCGAGTTCGACCAGATCGTAATAGACTGCGCGCTCGATCCGCGCTTCCAGCCCGCGCCACAGGCCGAGATACGGGCGCGGCTCCTCGGCATCGCCGCGCATGATGATCGGGCGGTCGGCTCTTGCCACCACCAGCTCGTCGGTGTTGAGGCGAAAGGCGAGACGGCGCTGGTCGCCTGCGCCTTCGGACTTCAACTCAACCGCGAGCAGCGGCGCGTCCTCGACCTCGATCCATTGCTGATCGAACGGCGTGACCAGCGCGTAACGCCCATCTTCCTCTCGCCGCAATACGCTGGCAAACAGGCGCACCATTGCAGGCCGCGAGATCAGCCCGCCCTTGTGATACCAGCGGCCATCGGCGGCGATGCGCATATGGCTGTCGCTTTGATGCTGCGGCGTCCATTGTTCGACCGGGGGCAGCTTGCGCGCGGCGACCAGCTCGGCAATGTCGGCGAGCGAAAGGTCCTGCAGTTCGGGGGGCGGATCGTAGGGCATGCGTTGCCAGATAAGCACGGGCGGCGAGGGATGCAAAGGGCGATGCCGCCCGATGCGCGTCAGGTCAGCCGCCAGGGACCCAGCATGCCGCGTTCGGGCATCAGCGAATCGGGTCGCGCCAGCGCCAGCAGCCGGTGCTGCTCATACGGTCCGGGCAGCGTCCACCCCCCGGTGCGCTCGGCGGTGAAGCCGAAGCGGGTGCCGTAATATTCGGGATCGCCCAGCAGCACGAGCGGCAGCTTCTCGCCCACGCCCATTGCGCCGAACCCCGCCGCCATCAGCGCGCGTCCGATGCCCTGGTCCTGATGGTCGGGCGCGACGCTGACCGGGCCGACCAGGATCATCGGATAGGCCAGGCCATCGGCGTCGGTCAGCGCCACCGGCCAGCACTGGATGGTGCCGACCAGATAGCCGTCGCCATCGACCGCAGCGAAGCTGAGCGCGGGCAGATGGGTGAGGCCCTCGCGCACCTTGTAGATGGTGCGGCTCTTTCGCTCCGGACCGAACACCAGGTCGAGCAATTCTTCAACCCAGGTGCCATCCACCTGATCCAGCGGGATAATGTTGAATTCGGTCATCGGTCCAGACGATCGGGAGGGGAAGGGCGTCGATCCGCGCCCTTAGGGTCGGCAGGCGTTTGAGTCGAGCGCAATTCTTGGGTCTGTCGGGCCGGCCATAGCGTTTGCCAAAGCGCCGCGGCTTTCCTATGTGTCTTGGCAGCAACAGGGGGTGTTCATGGACGAGACCGCAAAACCGCATGGATCGATCTGGCTGGCGCGGCTCTGCCTGTTGCTCGGTGCAGGCTCGATCGTGATGGCGCTGACCGGTGCCATTGGTGCGGGGCAGGACTGGTGGAGCAAGCTCGATGGCGTCAGCACCGTCGCCGCAGCGCTTGTGGTGGCACTGGTCGGTCTTGTTTTTTCGCTGATCGTGCTGCTGCTCTATCGCAAGAAGGGCAAGCGCATCCGCGATCTGACGATCATGGGCCTGGTCTGCGCGCTCGCCTATGTCGGCTTCATGGGCTATTGGATCAGTGTCGCACGCAGCGTGCCGCAAATCCACGACATCACCACCAATCTGGACAATCCCCCGCAATTTCAGGTGCTCAAGCTGCGCCCGGATGACTTTGCCGACATTCCCGGCCGCGGCGAACCCAAATATGCTGGCATGGACGCCAAGGAGCGCTGGAAGGTGCTGCATCGCGGCGCCTATGGCGACCTCAAGACAGTGGTGCTGCAGCTCCCTGTGGACAGGGCGGTGGCTCTGGCAACCGAAGTGGCGCGCGAGCGCGGCTGGGAAATCGCAGCATCGAAGCCCGACGAGGGCCGGCTCGAGGCTACCGACACGGTGTCGCTGTTCAAGTTCAAGGACGATGTCGTGGTGCGCGTGCAGCCCGGCCCCGGAGGCCTCACCAGTGAAGTCGATGTCCGGAGCGTCTCGCGCGTCGGCAAGAGCGATCTGGGCGTCAACGCGCAGCGCATCCGCGGCTTCCTGACTGACCTAGAGGCCGCTGCGCCGAAAAGCTGAGCGCGTCAGCCGCTCGCGAGAGCGGTGCTGGAGGCCTGCTCGATCCGGCCTCGGTCGGCAAGCATGAGCGTCGAGCTCGCCTTGGCGAGGACCTTGCCCCGGACGTCGATCAGCTGTCCCTCGAAAAAGCAGGTGCTACGCCCGCGCCGTTCGACCCAGGCGGGTGCGGTCAGCAGGCCCGGGCGCGCCGGCGCGAAAAAGCTGACCTTGAGCTCGAGCGACATCGGCACCACGTCGGGGCCGGTCATCGCCATGGCGGCATGCGCCATCGCGGCGTCGATCCAGCCCGTCACGAACCCGCCCTGCACCACACCGCCCGAATGACACATGTGCATGCCCGCCTGATATTCGATGGCTGCACGACCCGCAGGGTCCAGTTCGACGATCCGGACAAAGCCCAGCGCCTGGTTCAGATCCGTGGGCGGGCTGAAGGCGGCAGCCTCGTTCATATGGCAATCTCTCCTGCATCGTTCCTGTTCTTGTGCGGGCAACCAACCGACAAGCCGCTGAAAAGTCAAACGCCCTTTTCTGCGGCCCGTCCGGGGGAACCGTGTCCGGTCTTGCAGGGTAGATGGGCAAAGACAGGAGCATATGATGATCAACCACCGACCGTTTCTTGCCGTTACCGCCCTGGCTTGCGGGCTGGGTCTTTCGGCTTGCGGTAGCGAAACGCAGCAGCCAGCGCCGCAGGAAGACGCCGAGCGGGCCTATATGGCCGGAGACGCCGCGCCTGAAATGGCAACGGCCATGCTGAAGACCGCCGACGGCAAGGATGTCGGCACCGTCACGGCTACCCAGGAAGAAGAGGGCATCCGGCTGGCCATCAGCGCCACAGGCATGACGGGTGGCGAACACGGCATCCATGTCCACACCACCGGCAAATGCGAAGGGCCGAAATTCGAGAGCGCGGGCGGCCATTGGAACCCCATGGGTGCGCAGCACGGTCTGAGCAACCCGCAGGGGCAGCATTCGGGCGACATGCCCAATCTTGTCATCGCAAGCGATGGCAGCGGCAAGATGGATTATCTTCTGCGTGAGGCGCAATTCGAGCAGATGCTCGACGATGATGGCGCGGCTTTGATCATCCACGCCAAGGCCGACGACCAGAAGACCGACCCTTCGGGCGATAGCGGCGATAGGGTTGCCTGTGGCGTATTCACGCGCGGCTGATCAGCGGCTCGAGTTGCGCACGCCGTAGTCGATGCGGATGCGCACCCATTCGCCCACCTTGGACACACCGCCGACGCGCGGTGGTCGTACGCGGAACTGCCAGGCCGCTGCGATCACCGCGCGTCCGATTCCCGATCCCTGCGGCGATTCGCCGATCTCGTAGCAATCCTCGACCCGGAAATCGGGCACCGTGCGACACGCGATCAACGCAGAACCCGGCCCACGCGCAGTCGAAAGATAGCCCTTGAGCTCGTCGTCATACGGCTCGCGATACCAGGCGGCGGCAAATAGCGGCTCGCCGTTCGGCCCCGATCCGACCCGCTCGCTATCGCCCGGCACGCCCTTGTCCATCGGACCATAAACCCGCCCCGGCTTGATCACCGCCTTGGCTTTTGGCTGGGAGGGAGGAGGCGCGGGCGCGGCCTGCGGGGACGGGACGGCGACGATCGGCGGCGGGATTGGCGAAGGTTCGGGCGACACCACCGGGCTCGGGGTCTCGACCGGGCTCTCCTCCTGCTCGGTCGGCTCGGGCGAAGTCGAAGCGTTCTCGGCAGGCTTGGGGCTGTCCTGCTCGGTCTTTTCCGCCGAAGGTTCAGGCGTGACGCCGAACACCGTCATCAGCGATTCCTCGCGCCTTTCGCTCGGGGGCGCGATCGACAGCGAGAGCAGCGCAAGCACGAACAGCAGCTCGGCGATCAGCGCCAGGACAATCCCGCCCGCGCGCTCGCCGAGCCGCGAGCGCAGGGCCTCGCACAGGCGCGCAAGGCGGGATGGAGCTGCCGGGGTTTCGACGGGGGAGAGATTCATCAGCGACAGGTCAGCTTTCGTGCGATTGCTCTGGCCCCTGATTGCACCCGCAGATGGTGCCGCTTGTCGGATTCGAACCAACGACCTACCGCTTACAAGGCGGTTGCTCTACCAGCTGAGCTAAAGCGGCGTACCCATCGCGATTGCGCCGCGTGCCATGCGCTATTTGACGCCAAAGGTCCAGCCTTCAGTATGGCGGATCGCCTCAACCAGCGCAGGCGGATGGAAGAAACTGTGCCACAGCCCCTCATCGCGCGCGGCATGGCGCAGCCAGGCAGCGGTGATCAGCGCATCGGTGCTGTGATCGTCATGCGCCAGCAGGGGGGCAGGCGGCGGCGCACCCAGCGCGGCAAGCGCCCGGTTCAGCCCATCGGCATCGCGCACCTTGCTGCGCCCGCCCGCAATCCCGGCGGCGCGCGCGGCGATGCTGGTATAGATTTCGACGATCACGGGGCCGCGCTCCGGCACCGGATCGAACGGCCATATCGGCACGCGCCCGGCCAGCCTGTTCAGCACCCGCATGCCGGTGAGGCTCGACTTGCCGACCTGCGCCGCGCCGACCAGGTTGAAGCAGCTTGCGCTGTTCGCCTGTTTCGTGAGGCGCTGGTGATGCTCGACCGCGCGCAGCCGCCCTGTGCCGAGTGTGCCGAACCGGTCACCAGTATCGCCCTTGCCATGGCGGAAATAGCGCCGCGCCTCTTCGTGCCGCACGAAGCTGCTGGCGGCGAGATGTTCGTCCTGCGCGCAGAGCCGGTCGACCAGCGCCCACAGGCCGCGCGCGTCGGCGGGGCTATGCTCCCAATCGGGGAAATAGCCGCCCGCGTCGACGAAGGGGAAGGTGGGGGAAAGGTCCAGCCCGATCAGCATGTCGGTCCCCGCTGCGGCATGATCGAGCAGCCAGTCGAGCGCCGCGCCGCGCGACCAGCCGCCTTGCGGACGCACCAGCATGGGGCGGGCCTCGTCCTCGGCTGCGATGGTCGCCAGCGCCAGACCTTTTGGCCGTGCTACCGCCTGGCCGGACCAGTCGAAACAGGCATAATGCGCGAAGCGACGCATGCGCTCAGCGGATCTGCTTGAGTACCTCGGCTGTGAACTTGGCGATGTCGAACTGGTCTCCCGCCTTGTCATAGCCGCGCCGGACGATCACCAGATCGCGGCTGGGGATCACGACCAGATACTGTCCGCGATTGCCGAACGCCGCAAACGCATCGGGCGGCACGCCCTCGCTCCGGTTCATCAGCCAGAAGCTCGCGCCATAGCCGAACGGTCCGTCAGGTTGCGGACCGCTGGGCTTCGTCACATAATCGCGCCAGCCTGCGGGCAGCACGCGCTGTCCGTCCCATATCCCATCATTCAGATAGAGCAGCCCCATCCGCGCCATGTCGCGCGCCGTGGTCCAGACCTGGCTCGAGAGGATGTAATTGCCCTGCCAGTCGGTCTCCGCCCAGGTGCGGGTCATGCCGATAGCGTCGAACATCTGGTGCGGGTGCAGATCGGGCGCGGCGTCGCGCGCGGCGAGCGTCGCCAGCAGGATGTCGTTATTGGCATAGCGGAACGTCGAGCCGGGCTGGTGCAGCATCGGCCAGAGCGTGGTCCACTGGCGTACCTCGCCCGCGCTCATGTACACTGCATCGGTGCGGTTGCCCGGCGTGTCGCTGACAAGGCCGCTGCCCATGCGCAGCAGGTGATCGACCGTGATCGCACGGCGCGGATCGCGGTCCACGTTCCATTCGCGGATCGGTGTTTCGGGAATGGTGAAGCCCTTCTGCCGGACGAAACCGACATAAGTCCCCGCCATCGACTTGGCGACCGACCAGGTGCGCTGCGCTGTGTGCAGGTCGTGCCCCTGCTTGTAGCGCTCCTGCACGATCCGCCCCTTGTGGACGATCACCACGCCGCTGGTCTTGCCGCCAAAGGCTTTTGCCTCGAACGCGCTTTCGACAAGCGTGTCGAAAGGGGTGATCATCATCACGCGCGGGTCGCTGGCATTGGCATCGCCCATCGGCCAGGGGCGGTCATCCAGGCTGCCTGCGGGCGCGCGCTCCATATCCTCGGTAGGCAGGCGGTGGCCGTCACTGGTCCAGCCGATCGGCATCGAGGTGCAGCCGGTGACCGGATTGTGCCGGGCGACGCGCGGCGGCATGTCCTCGGCAAAAGCGACGCTCACCTGATGCGCCGCCTCGTCGATCTCGGCCTTCAGGCCGGGCACGATCGGGTCGATATGCGGGTAGATGCCCGAAAGCTCGTCCGCCTCGATATCGGCGACCGTCTTGTTGCCGTTCCACAGGCCCGAGCACAGGAACTGCGCCTTGTATCCCGCCGCCTCGGCCAACGTCATGTGTGTCGGGCCTGCGGGGGGCGGGGTCTGTTGCGCTGAAGTTGGAGAGCCAGGCAGGGCTAGAGCCAGGGTAAAGCCTGCGATAGCTTGAGTGAAGCGGGCAGGGCGGAACGGCTTTGGCATCATCAAACACTCCAGCGTGGGCAGGGCGTTATGGAATTTGAATGGGACGAAGCCAAGCGCTTGATCAATCTGGAAAAGCACGGGATCGATTTTGGCGAGCTTGCCGAGTTCTGGAAGGGTGACCTGATCAACCCGGCAGCTGTCCGGGAAGCAGGTGATGAACTGAGGCTGTTGGCCCTCGGAGTCGCCCGGGGTGACGGCAGGATCATTGCTGCGGTATACAAGGTGCGTGGCAGTGCAATGAGGCTGGTCAGCGCCAGACGAGCGAGCAAATATGAACGAGAGTTTTTCAGATCGCGTTTCGGCCACGGGGAATGAGGCATCCCGGTCAGACTGGGCGCGTGTCGGTGCTCTGACAGATAGCGAGATCGATGCCGCTATCGCTGCGGATGACGATACCTTTGCTCTGACCCCCGCTGATTTGCAATCGAATGGGCCCGGATTCAAATTCGTCGATCGCGGCGAGCAGAACTGGTGCTGGCTGTTCTACGGCGAAGAAGGGCAGCTGCTGGCCCGAAGCGGCCAGATATATAGAAACCTGGTGGATGCGATTGCCGCCGCCGACAACATTCGGCGGAGCTTCGCGAAAGCAGCCTAACCCCGGCTTTTCCGCAAGTCCTCCCACACCCGCATGCGTTCGGCGATGCGGGCTTCATAGCCGCGTTCCACCGGCTGGTAGAAACGCTGTGGTTCCATCTCTTCGGGCCAGTAGTTCGCGCCGGAAAAGCCGTCCTGCGCGTCATGGTCATAGGCATAGCCCTTGCCATAGCCGATATCCTTCATCAGCTTTGTCGGCGCGTTGAGGATGTTCTGTGGCGGCATCAGCGATCCGGTGGCCCTGGCGCTCTTCCACGCGGCCTTTTGCGCGGCATAGGCGGCGTTCGACTTGGGCGCGGTGGCGCAATAGAGGCACGCCTGGACGATTGCCAGCTCGCCTTCGGGAGAGCCGAGAAACGCATAGGCGTCCTTGGCGGCGAGGCACTGCACCAGCGCCTGCGGATCGGCCATGCCGATATCCTCGCTGGCAAAGCGCGTGATGCGGCGAAGCACGTAGAGCGGCTCCTCGCCGGCAACCAGCATTCGCGCGAGATAATAGAGCGCCGCTTGCGGATCGGAGCCGCGCATCGCCTTGTGCAGCGCGGAAATGAGGTTGTAATGCCCCTCACGGTCCTTGTCATAGACCGGCATCCGGCGGTGCAGCAGCGCAGCAAGACCCGCCGGATCGAGCGGTGCCATGACCTCTATCGACAACCGCGTTTCGACCTGGTTGAGAAGGAAGCGGCCATCGCCATCGGCCGAGGCGATCAGTGCGGCGCGAGCGTC
>CAXRCQ010000253.1:0-3025 GCA_964228845.1 Blastomonas sp. | reverse complement strand
GGTACGCGCGGCAGCAAAGCCCATTGCCGCGGGCACATTCTCCGTCCCACCGCGATAGCCCTTTTCCTGCCCGCCGGGCGGCTCGATCAGACCCAGATCGCGCACCAGCAACGCGCCGATACCCGGCGGGCCGCCCAGCTTGTGGGCGGAGACCACGATCATGTCGGCATCGGGCAGCGGCAGCTTGCCCGCGCTTTGCGAGGCATCGCAAAGGGTCAACGCCCCGGCGTCGCGCGCCATCGCGGCGATCGCGCCATTGTCCTGGATGACTCCGGTCTCGCTGTTCACCGACTGGACGACCACCATTGGCCTGCCGCCGCAGGTTTCGAGCGCGCGCGCCAGGCTTGCCATCACCAGCCGGCCGTCGAGATCTACCGCAAGCCGCATCAGCGAGCGACCTGCCGGGATGCGCGCCGTCAGCCGCTGCACCGCATCGTGCTCGGTCGGGTTGACGATCCAGCCATCAGCCTTGCCCGCCAGCATCGCGAGCGAAATCGCCTCGCTCGCGCCACTGGTGAGGATCACCTCGCCATCCCAGTTCAGCGCGCCTGCAATCTGCCGTCGTGCCTCTTCCAGCGCCGCGCGCGCCGCCCGGCCATCGCTGTGCGGCGAGGACGGATTGGCCCAGCGCTCGATCCCTGCGATCATCGCCGCGCGCGCCTCTGCCAGCACCGGCGTGGTGGCGGCATGGTCCAGATAGATGCGCGGTTCGCTCATTGCTGCAACAGGTGGACGGGGTCAGGACAACGGTTCATCGCGTTCCTCTAACCGCAGTCAGGCCCGAATCCACGCATTTTGTTGCTTTTCGCAAGACGGATTGCGTATAGCGCCCCTTCCCGGCAGCCGCTGCGACCTTATCTGATGCTTCTGCCGTCCCGAAATTCAACATGCCGACATTAGTGTCGTTCAGCCGAAAGAGCGCAAAACATGCCCGCCGTCATCTTTCCCGGTCCCGAAGGCCGCCTCGAGGGCCGTTTCAGCCCTGCCCCCCGTCCGCGCGCGCCCGTCGCGATGATCCTGCATCCTCACCCCCAGGGCGGCGGCACGATGAACGACCGGATCACCCAGGCGCTCTACAAGACCTTCGTGCGCCGCGGCTTTGCCACCTTGCGCTTCAACTTCCGCGGCGTCGGGCGCAGCCAGGGCACGTTCGACAACGGCATCGGCGAACTGTCCGATGCCGCCGCCGCGCTCGACTGGGTGCAGAGCTTCCATCCCGAGGCGCAGACCACCTGGGTCGCCGGCTTCAGCTTCGGCGCGCTGATCGCGATGCAGTTGCTGATGCGTCGCCCGGAGATTCGCGGTTTCATCTCGGTCGCGCCGCCCGCGAACATGTACGATTTCAGCTTCCTCGCGCCCTGCCCTGCCTCGGGCATCATCGTCCAGGGCGCTGCCGACACGGTGGTCACCCCGGGCGCGGTGCAGAAGCTGGTCGACAAGCTGCGCACGCAGAAGCACATCACCATCCACCATGACGAGATCGGTCGCGCCAACCATTTCTTCGAGCACGAGCTCGACGATCTGATGCACTCGGTCGATAATTATCTCGACATGCGCCTGGCCCCGGATTCGCCGATCCGGTGATTGCGCTCGCCGCTGGCCCGCATGCTTTCGTCGAATGACGATGGCGGGCCTGCGGATTTGGATCAGGCTGCAGGCACCTGTTGCTTCGGGGGCTCATCATGCTCGTCAGATTCGCGCGTTGCAGATTGTTGATCGCCGCATCGATTTTGTCGGCCTGTCCTGTCGTTCCGGCGGGCGCACAGGATGCCCCGCCTGACGACGAGATCGAGGTGATCGGTCGCCGCCAGACCGAAGAACAGGCGCGCAGGGAGGCGAATGACTTCGTCCGCAGGACCGTGTCGACCAGCAGCGACGACCCGCTGGCGCGCTGGATCACGCCCATCTGCCCAGCCGTTCTCGGGATACAGCCCGATTATGCCGCTGTCGTGGAGCGCAAGGTGCGCGCGTTGGCCAAGGCCGCGGACATCGACATGGCAGCGGCTCCCTGCAAGACCAATGTCGTGATCAGCTTTACCACCAATGCCAAGGCGGTGGTCCAGCGCATCGCGAAGAAATCGCCGCGCCGCCTCGCCGAGGTGCAGATACCCGATCGTCCTGCCCTGCTGACCGGTGAGGCGCCGGTGCGCTGGTGGTATACGACCCAGGAAACAAGCGTGGACGGGGCCAGCGCGGTCACGTCCGACAGTCTGGCTGCCAATGCGGGCACTGCCGAAGGGGGCGGCTCATCCATCGGCAACGGGCTGCCCACCGTGCAGGCCTACAGCTCCAGCATCGTGCGGACGCAGATTGTCCGGGCGCTGCGCAGCGCGACGATCGTGATCGATGTCAACAAGGCCGAGGGCGTTCCGCTAGACGCGGTTGCAGCCTATGCTGCCATGGTCGCATTTGCCGAAATGAAGCCGGTGACGACTCCTCCACCCAATTCGATCCTGGGATTGTTTGCGTCCGAAGCCCAAGTTGCCAGCGCGACCGACTGGGACATAAGCTTCCTCAAGGCGCTCTACAGTATTCCTGCGGCTCGCGCTGGTTGGAAGCAGAAGCGGATGCTGGTCGGCAAGATCCTGAAGGACTCCGAAGCGGCTGGCCAGATCGACAATGACGGGGATCTGACCGAGGGACTGGTTGAGCCCAAAGGCTGACAATCAGCCGACCTGGACCACCTGTTCGATCGCGCCGAAGATGGTGTGTTCCTTGTCATCGTGTACGTCGATGCGCACGGTGTCGCCGTGCTTGAGGAACGGTGTCTTCATCTCGCCGGTGGTGATCTTCTCGACCATGCGCACCTCAGCGATGCAGCTATAGCCAAGACCGCCTTCGCTGACCGGACGACCGGGGCCGCCATCGCTGTCGCGGTTCGAAACCGTGCCCGATCCGATGATCGACCCGGCGCGCACCCGGCGGGTCTTGGCGAGATGCGCGATAAGCACGCCGAAATCGAAGGTACAGTCGTCCGAGGCGACCGCGCGGCCAAAGGGCTCTCCATTGAGGTCCACCAGCAGCT
>CAXRCQ010000252.1:0-2294 GCA_964228845.1 Blastomonas sp. | reverse complement strand
ATCTCGTGCTGGCTGTCATCGAGCGGGTGCAGGCGCAGTATCACGTCGATCCGGACCGGGTGTTTCTCACCGGCATGTCGAACGGCGGGATCGGCACCTGGCTGATCGGGATGCACCATGCGCAGCGGTTCGCCGGGATTGCTCCGATGGCCAGTGGACTCGATGACGTGCTGATGCCGTTTCTCGCCAATCTGCGGACGACGCCGGTCTACATCATTCATGGGGCCAAGGATCAGGTCATGCCGGTGGAGTTGAGCCGGACGATCTCGCGCGAGCTGGCGGCGATCGGCTATCCGCACATCTACCGCGAGCATGAACGCGAGCATCCCATGGCCGGCGGCCATTTCTTCCCGCGCGAAGAGTTGCCGGATCTGGTCGCCTGGTTCAACGCCCGGCATCGGAACCCCTTGCCGACCACGCTGACGGTGGTGCGCGAGGCCAGTCATTTTCAACCTTTCGGCTGGGTGCGGATCGACGCGACCGATCCCATCGCCGCCTTTGCGGACGATCTGGTGTCCAAACGCGATGAGCTGACCAGAAAGAAGCGGTACGCCAGGCTGGATGTGTCGGTGACCGCTCCCAATCGTATCGAAGTCGAGACGGGGCTCGTGCAACGCTACACGCTGTTTCTGAACGATCAACTGGTGGATGTGGCCAAGCCCGTGACCGTCGTGACGAACCACCAGGTTTCATTTGAGGGAATGGTCACACCGTCGGTTGAGACGCTCCTGCGCCAGGCGCGGGCGCGCAAAGATCCCCGGCAGCTCTTTACCGTGCAGCTGCCCATTCAGGTGTCGAAGCCTGCGCCATGAACGGTGGCGCTGCCATTCGGATTCATGCGAGTGCAATCAGCCTGGCCCTCCTGCTTGTCAGCCTGTGGTCCGGGCACGCTCAGGCGGAATCCTGTCGCATCGCTCCACAGCATGCCGGCGTCACTTTTCCCGTCGAGCGTGTCGATCCCGCC
The DNA here is from genome assembly GCA_964228845.1 of Blastomonas sp. Taxonomy (GTDB): domain Bacteria; phylum Pseudomonadota; class Alphaproteobacteria; order Sphingomonadales; family Sphingomonadaceae; genus Blastomonas. The sequence goes on along the minus strand of CAXRCQ010000252.1, from coordinate 1,330 downwards.
TGGGTCTGCCGCCTCCAGCCGATCATCGAGGACTTCACGACCGCCAACAAAATCGGGCCGGTGCTGACGCCATTACAAGAGTCGGTCTATGTGTATCTGCTGGATCGTCCGCCCGTCGCCGCGGCGCTCGTGAATCGTCTGGAATTAGGCTTGTACAAGGCCGAGCAGCGAGGGCCCGGCCGCTATTGGGGAAACGACGGCGAAGGGACGGAGGGGTTGGTCGAGCTGGTCTATCAGGATCCCCGTCATCGCCTGTATTATCTGGAAGGCTCGCACCACAGCACGCTGCTGCCGCATGTGACCGGCAAGGCCGTGGTGCTGCTCAGCATGGCACTGGTGAAAGACTCCGCCGGGCATGAGGCCGTCGAGACGACGCTGGTGTCCTATACCAGGCTGGATAATCGAATCCTGGCGGGTCTTGTGTCGCTGTTGCGTCCGCTGGTAGGGCGCACGGTCTCCCGCAAACTGATGAAGGGCGTGGATGCAGTGACTCAGCTGGGGCTGGAAATGCGGCGGCATCCCGATCGCGTGCTTTTTGAGGCAAGCGATCCGCCTCCGTTGCCTCCTGAGGATGTGGCCTTCTTGACGCAGGCGCTCGCGGCGATGCCCCGTGCCGCCACGATTTATGAGAAGGGACCGGCCTCGAGATGACGTCGTCACGCAGCTTTCTCCTCATCTGCACCGTCGGGATCTTCTGCTTTATCAGCTACAACATGGTGCGGATGCCGGTGCTCGCGTTGTTTGCCGAACAACTCGGAGCCGGTCCCGAGCGGATCGGCCTCATCGTATCGGTGTCGACCTTGACCGGCGTGTTGCTCAAGCTGCCCTCCGGCGCCTTGTCGGATATCTATGGCCGGCGATTTCTGCTGCGCATCGGAGTTGTCGCGTTCGGCCTGCCGCCGTTTCTCTATCTGTTCATCACAGATCTGAACAGCCTGACGGCCCTGCGATTCGTGCATGGCCTGGCAACGGCCATCTTCGCTCCGAGCGCCTTGGCCACGGTCGCGGAGCTGTATCGCGAGCGCCGGGGCGCGGCGCTGGGGACGTACACCGCATGCACGCAGTCGGGCGCGTTGCTCGGGCCGTTCATCGGCGGGTACCTCGCCCATGTGGCCGGGTTCGATTTCGCGTTCGTGACAGCCGGCATCTGTGGTTGTATCGCGATCGTGCTGTTTTACAGTTTGCATCTGGATGTGGCGACCCCGCGCGTACCTGAAAAGGGAATGCGCCCGCTGCTCGCAGAGATGTGGAAGGGATTTGCCATCGTGGCGCAGAATCGCAAGGTGCTCATTACCAGCGCGACCGACGGCGCGAAAATGATCGCCAACGG
>CAXRCQ010000251.1:0-2622 GCA_964228845.1 Blastomonas sp. | reverse complement strand
TGACATGATCGCTCGGCATGACCAGCATGACCGAATCGCCAGCGCCTGCTGCCAGCGCGGCAAGGGCTATGGCCGGAGCGGTATTGCGTGCGCTGGGTTCCAGGATGACGCGCGCGCCAGCATGATCGGCTCCCGCCAGTTATGCTTCCATCAACCCGGCATGCCGTTCGGCCCCGATGATCAGCGGTGCGGCGAAACGGGTCGCATCACCAGCGCGCGCCAGCGTGTCGGCGAACATGGTCCGCTCGGACGCGAGTGCGAGAAACTGCTTCGGGCTCTGGTCGGTCGACAGCGGCCAGAGCCGCGTGCCCGATCCGCCGGACAGGATGACGGGGATGATCTGGGTCATTTGGGTCTCGCTTCAATTTGCGCGCGCGAGCAGCAGCCGTGCGCCGGGAGTGGCGGTAAAGTGGCTGTCGGGGTCGATGGCAAGGCATTCCCCGGCTTCGATGATCAGAATGGCTTCGGGCTGCTCGACCCGGACGCTGCCTTCGACCGGAATGACGGTGAGGGGCCCCGCGCCGTCAAGCCGCGCCTCGGCATCGCCGGTCAGCAGCAGCGAGAAGAGCGGTCCATCGACCAGCAGCTGATCGACCGCAAAATCAACCCTGCGATGCAGCTGCGCCGGATAGGGCGCGGCGCGAGAAACCGCGACGCCATCGTTAAGATGCAACTCGCGCGGACGGCCGTAATCATACAGGCGGTAGGTGATGTCGGCATTCTGCTGCACCTCGATCTGGCTGACGCCTTCGCCGATCGCATGCACCGTACCGGCCGGGATATAATAGAAATCGCCGCGCTGCACCGGCTTCCAGTCCATCAGTGCCTCGATTTCACCCGACAGCGCTGCCTCGCGCAATTCATCGGCGCTCAGCGGACGGATCGTTCCGATGCCGAGACACGCGCCGGGTTCGGCGTCGAGGACCAGCCAGCATTCTTCCTTGCCGCTCGACAGCCCTATTGCCTGCGCCTGCGCGTCGCTGGGGTGCACCTGGATCGAGAGCTTCTCGCTGGTAAACAGATATTTGACCATCAGCGGCAGCGCCGGGCCGGTTTCCGCCTCGAACCAGATCTCGCCGATCTTGTTGTTGCCCGGATTGCGGAACGGTACAGGCAGCACCGCGCGGCCCCAGGGCTTTTCGACCTGGCGCGTGGCGAGCTTGCAGGCAGACATCCCTGCCATGCTTATCCGGCCCGCTCGCTCAGCTGTCGTTCCCATGCCAGCGCATGGGTGACGATGGTGTCGAGATCGTCATGCTGCGGCTTCCAGCCGAAGCGCGCGCGGATCGCACGGCTGTCGGCGGTCAGCGAGGCGGGATCGCCGGCGCGGCGGTCGGACAGCACGCGTTCGATCTTCATATTGGTGACCCGGTCGACCGCATCGAGCACCTCCAGCACCGAATAGCCATGGCCATAGCCGCAATTGAGCCGGTGGCTCTCGGACGGGTTCTCGATCAGCGCCTCGAGCGCGAGCACGTGCGCGTTCGCCAGATCGCTGACATGGATATAGTCGCGCACGCCCGTACCGTCGGGCGTGTCGAAATCGGTGCCGAACACCGCGACGCTGTCGCGCTTGCCGAGCGCCGCCTCGACCGCGACCTTGATGAGATGGGTGGCACCTGCGGTCGACTGGCCGGTGCGCGCCTGCGGATCCGCGCCGGCCACGTTGAAATAGCGCAGCGCGCAATAATTGAAGTCATGCGCAAAGGCGACATCGCGCAGCATCCACTCGGTCATCAGCTTGGATGTGCCATAGGGATTGATCGGCTGCTGCGGGGCGTTCTCGGAGATCGGGCCATCGCCCTCGGGCGTGCCATACGTCGCGGCAGTCGAGGAGAAGATGAAATGCTTCACCCCGCCTTTGACCGCCGATTCGATCAGCGCGCGGCTCTTCACCGTGTTGTTGCTGTAATATTTGAGCGGGTCACTGACCGATTCGGGCACAATGATCGATCCGGCAAAGTGCAGGATCGCGCCGATCTGCTGTTCGGCGATGATCCGCGCGACCAGCTTGCTATCCGCAATGTCACCCTCATAGAAGGCAACGCCATCGGGCACGGCCCAGCGAAAGCCGGTGACCAGATTGTCGATCACCGCGACCTTCCAGCCCGCATCCTTGAGCGCCAGCACGGCATGGCTGCCGATATAGCCCGCACCGCCGGTCACCAGCACGGCGTGGCTGGCCTTGAACGCGTTCACCGCTTCGCTCGCCATGGCCATCATGCCTCTCAGTGCGCTGCCTGGGGGCCGCGCTTCAGGCCCGATGCCGCGAGCTGTTCGTCAATCTGCGCCATCAGACGGTCAAGCCCTTCCTGGCTGCGTGCTTCGGCGCGAGCGACGAGCACGTCCTGCGTGTTCGAGGCGCGCAGCAGCCACCAGCCGTCCTCGGTGTTGACCCGCGCGCCATCGGTCGCATTCACGCTGGCACCGGCGGCCGAAAGCCGCTCGAGCACCTCGTCCACCACCGCAAACTTGCGGCTCTCGTCGACCTGGAAGCGCATTTCGGGGGTGTTGATCATCGGCGCCATCGACCCGCGCATCTCGGTGACCGACTTGCCCAGCAGCGTCTGCGCCTCGATCAGCCGGACCGCAGCATAAAGCGCGTCGTCATAGCCGTAATAG
>CAXRCQ010000250.1:0-12517 GCA_964228845.1 Blastomonas sp. | reverse complement strand
CGAGATGGCGCGGCGTCCGTTCGAGAGGCCCATGCCCTCAGCGTGACAGTCCATCGATCGCCGCCCAGCCGGTGATGATGGTGGCAATCTGCCTGGAGCGCGCTCGGGTCATGCCGCCCAATGCAATCACTGGCAGGCAAGAGAGGCGCGCCAGCCCGGCGAATCTCGGCACCCCCAGATACGCTCCCCCCGGATGGGTGCGGGTTGGGAAGACCGGGGAGATCAGCACCTGCGCTTGGCCTCGCGCCGCATTCGCACGCGCGAGTTCGCGCATGTCGTGCACCGTCAGCAGCCGGATCAGCCGCGCATCCGCCTCGCCGCCGGGCGCGCCATAGCAGCCGTCGGCGCGCCAGTGCCGCGCGGTCTGCACATCGCCTGCCAGCACGATCGGCCCGCCGCGCGCGCGTACCCGCTTGGCCAACCGCTCGAAGCGCTTGCGCCGTGCTGCGGCGTCGAGATGATAATGGCGGAACACAAGTCCTGCGCCGCGCGGCAGCCGCCGGATCGCGCGTTCGAGCAGCGCATCGTTGCGTGCATCGCTGATCAGCCAGAGCGTGGGCAGGACGCTGCCTGACTTCGTGTTTCCGGGCTGGCGGCGGCGCATGTCCGGGCTTATAGCCGCGCGCCATGGATATACAAAGCGACGCCCCCGCCACCGCCCTTTCCACCGTGCGCGATGCCATTGCCCGGTCGGAGAAGACCGCCGGTCGCCCCGCCGGATCGACCACGCTGATCGCCATTTCCAAGACCAAACCGGTCGAGGCGATCGAAGCGCTGATCGGCCAGGGGCAGATGGTGTTCGGCGAGAACCGGGTGCAGGAAGCCGCGCTCAAGTTCGCGCCCCTGCGCGAGCGCTATCCTGATCTCCAACTGCACATGGTTGGCCAGTTGCAGTCGAACAAGGCGGAAGAGGCGGTCGCGTTGTTCGACTGCATCCACTCGCTCGACCGCATGTCGCTGGCCAAGGGGCTAGCGGCAGCAATGGACAAAGCGGGCAGGCGCGTGCCGTGCTTCGTCCAGGTCAACATCGGCGAGGAAGAGCAGAAGGGTGGCTGCGCGATTGGCGATCTACCCGAATTTCTGGAAGAGGTACGCGCGCTCGGCCTGCCGGTGGTCGGGCTGATGGCGGGGCCGCCTGCCGATCTCGAGCCTTCCCCCTATTTCGCGCTGCTCGCCAAGCTGGCGCGGCAGCATGGCTTCGATCAGCTCAGCATGGGCATGTCGGGCGATTACGAGACCGCGGTGCGCATCGGCGCGACGCATGTGCGTGTCGGCTCTGCGCTATTCGGTGCTCGCTAATCATCTCAGGCCTTCGTCAAATATCGCATCCGTAATGGAGCAATTGCGGCGTTTTTACTAGAAGCAGCGCCAGTACAGCCCTTATCCTCCTGTTGTTGAAGCAGGGGGCAGGGGATGCGCGCAATATTCGGCCTTTTGGTTGCCGCGATGCTGTGCGGGACGGCGATTTCAATGCCGGTTCAGGCGCAGGAGCGCTCGGCGGTACGGCAAGGATTTGTCCTGCCCCCGCAAAGCGGCAAGACCATTCTCGTCCTGCGCCCCTCGGTCAAGGTGGCGGAGCAATCGACCGGGGGCATGGCCGAACCGCGCGCGGAATGGACCGATCAGGCGCGCCGCCATATCGATACCGCGCTGGTCGAACTGCAGCGGCAGCTGGGCAACACGGTGATCGCCGCGCCCGAAGCCTATGGCGAGGATGCGCGGCTGGTCGCCGAGCATCTTGCGCTGTTCGGCGCGGTGTCCGAAGCAGTGATCCAGTATCAGTTCTTCGTCGGCAACCGTCTGCCCACCAAGAAGCGCGACAACAAGGCGGGACAGTTCGACTGGTCGCTAGGGTCCGAGGTCGCAAAGCTGCCCGGCGCGGATCAGGCCGATTATGCGCTCTTCATCGTCACCAACGATCAATATGGCTCGACCGGGCGCAAGATGCTGCAGATTGTCGGGCTGGTTGCGGGCGTCGGTTTCACCTCGGGCGTGCACGCGGGCTATGCCGGGCTGGTCGATCTGAAGACCGGCGATCTGCTCTGGCTCAACGCGGATGGCCAGATGGGCGGCGACGTGCGCGAACCGGACGGTGCGATGAAGCGCGTGCGCCAGTTGCTCGAGGATTTCCCGGGCAGCGCGATCCCGAAAGAGGCGGTGGCACCCGAGGTCAAGGCGGAGGCGAAGCCGTGATCGCGCGGTTGCGTTTGGCGGTCGGCGTGCTGGCGCTTGCCCTGGTTCCGTCCGCCCATGCCGAACCCGCGCTGCCGCCACCTTATGCCGGAGCCTATCAGCCGCAGGGGGTGGACGAGCAGGGCCTGTGGCGATTGATCGACGAAGAGGAACGTCGGCTCGCGCAATCGGACATGGTCATTCGCGATCAAGCGCTGACGGATTATATACGCAAGGTGTTGTGCGACACCGTGGGGTCGGATCGGTGCGGGTCGGTGCGGCCCTATATTCTTCGTGTCCCGGTGTTCAACGCCAGCATGTCGCCCAATGGATTGATGCAGGTCTATTCGGGACTGTTGCTGCGCGTGCACAGCGAAGCCGAATTGGGTGCGGTGCTGGGGCATGAATTCGGCCATTTCGAGGCGCGCCATTCGCTGGCGCAGCTCAAGGCAGAACGGTCAGGCGGCGACGTGATGGCCTGGGCCTTTGTCTTCGCCAACATGGCACCCAGCTATGACGTGGTGCGCGCCTATCGCAACCTGCAGCTGACGATCATCGGGAACTTCTATCGCTTCGGGCGTGATCAGGAGCGCGAGGCCGATCGGTTGGGCATTGCCTATCTCAATTCGAGCGCATTGCGTCCGCAGGCGGCGGCGCAGGTGTGGGAACGGCTGATGGCGGAATTCACCGCCGATGCCCGAGCAAAGGGCCTGAAAAAGCCGCGCTTTGATCGGATTCCCTTTTACGCCACGCATCCCCCCGAGGCAGAACGCGCGGCGACGCTCACCCTGCTGGCCCGGCCTGATGCTGCAACGCGTGATGATGGCGCGGAGCGCTATCGTGCCGCTCTCGCCCCCTGGATGCCGCAATTGCTCGACGACCAGATCAAGCTCAACGATTTTGGTGCGAGCGAATATATCATCCAGTCGCTGGCACAGAGCGGCTGGACCGCGCCGCTCTGGCATGCGCGCGGGGAGCTCTACCGGATGCGCGGAGCCCCGCGCGATCTGGTCAACGCGGCAGAGTTCTACGCCAAGGCAATTGCGCTCGATGAGGGCCATGCCGAGGCGCATCGCGGGCTGGGGCTCTCGCTGCTCAAGACCGGGCAGACCGGGCCAGGCCAACAAGCGCTGCGCCGCTATCTGGCGCTCAAGCCCGATGCGCCGGATGCCAGGCTGATCGGCATGATGATCCCCGAAGAGGAGGCGAACCCATGATGCTCCGCCTTCTCCAAGCAACGCTGGCGCTGGCCATCTTCGCGGTGCTGCCATCCGCCGCGATGGCGCACAAGCTGCGCGAGCAGGGCCTAGCTGTCACCATCGCCGATTCGCTGCTCACCGTCACGCCGGGGCGCGACTGGAACCGGCTCGATGGCAATATCGGCAAGCGCACCGAGAGCTGGACGCTCGATGGCGGGCAGCTCAACGATCTCACCTTCTATGCCGGGATCGAGCCGGGCAAGCCGCTGGTGCGCGAACGCAGCAAGAAGCGCGAGCCATTGCCCAAGTTCGGCACCAGTACGCTGCTGGTCGAATTGCCCGAACTGTTCGAATCGACTTATCGGGCGGCCAAGCAGATCGCCGATTTTCGCGTTACCGACGTGCAGCCCGAGCGCTTTCTGGGGCAGGAGGGCGTTGTGTTTGCCTATGAATATGTCGATGGAGACGAGCTCACCCGCATAGGCGAGGCGCATGCCGCGATCATCGGCGGGCGCCTGTACATGATCAGCTTTGATGCGCCGCGGCTGCATTACTTTGCGCGCAATATCGAGGATTTCCGCCGCATCGTCCAAAGCGCCCGCATGCCGTGAAACGCTGATCCGATCGCGCCGCCGTACTTGGACGTTTGTACAGGCTTGCGACGCCAGCGAAAGTGCGAGACTGGGGGCGAGGGCCGAGAGCACTGATCCGGCCTTGAGAACGGTCCGCCATGGCGGCCAGTCGGGGGCAGGGACTCTGGATGACGGATAGCGATAAAGCTGCGCCCGAGGCTGAGCCCCATGCCAAGCCGATCGCACGCGGCGGTGCCGAATTTGCCGAGCCCGTACATATCCTGTTGGTCGACGATCATATGGTGGTGCGTGCAGGGCTGGCGCAGGTGATCGGTAGCGTGCCGGGGCTGGTCGTCGTCGCCGAGGCGGAAAATGGTGAGGAGGCGCTATTCCAGTGCCAGCGCCACCGGCCCGATGTGGTGCTGATGGACGTGCGCATGCAGGGCATGGGTGGAATCGCCGCGACCGAGGCGATGTGCAAATATCACCCCAGGGTCGCAGTGATCGGCCTGAGCAGCTTCGCCGATCCGGCGACGGTGGCGCGGATGCTGGCGGCAGGCGCGCGCGGCTTCCTGCCCAAGAGCGTGTCGGCGAGCGACCTCAGCGCCGCGATCCGCAAGGTGCACGATGGCGAGACGGTGGTTGATCCCGGTTGCCTGCCGCAGGTTGCGACGGCGTTCGACCCCACCACGCCGGGCGAGGAGGATCTCGAGCTGTCCGCGCAGCAACGGCGGGTGCTGGCGCTGCTCAGCAAGGGCTATACCAATCCCGAGATCGCGAAATACCTCGGAATTTCCATGCCGACCGCGCGCTACCATGTCAGCGCGATCCTGGTGAAGTTGGGCGTCTCCAACCGCGCCGAGGCCGCAGCGATGGCGATACGCAACCGGCTGGTCAGCAACAGCGATTTCTGATGGCATGCACTGCTGGACGATCGTCCAGTGCGGGTTGCGGCAGCGTCCTTTTGAACCGATCAACCCTTCAGGCGATGGTTGAACAGGGGGTGGGGCATGAGCAGATGGGCAATGGCGGTCGCGTCGATGGCGCTGGTAGCAGGCGGTTGCGGCGAAGCGTCGAGCGGCAAGGCCGAGACAGAGGCCGACGCCAGCGTCGGGGCTGGGGCCAGTCCGACAGTCGCATCGAGTTGCGCCGATGATGGCGAGCGTCTGCCGCTGACCGGCATTTGCGCCGGACGCGCGGTCGCCTATCTGAACATGGATTCGAGCGCCTCGCCGGAAGCGCCCGACGGGTGCGAATGGAAGGTCATGGAAACGCAGTTCGTCGAAGACGTGCTGCTCTATCGCGGCCTGAAATGCGATGCCGGAGAGACCCAGCTCGAATTTGCAGGTGGCGCAGGCCGCGCCGAACTGTCGCTCGTCAGCTCCGCCTTTCTCGGCAAGATCGACGAGCCGCCCGTCTATGTGCAGGTCTATGTCGCAGAGGGCACGCCGCTCGCAGCCGTGACGGCGCGCGCGCGCGCCTCGATCGAAGACCGGGCAGAGGCAAAGGGTTGCTTTGCGCGAAAGGCGGGGATCGACGTCTGGCCGAGCGATGCGTTGGTGGTCGATATTGCACCCGAAAAGGCGGCCAAGCTGGCGGCGGACGGGCCTCGCACCGCCTGCGGTCCGCTGGGGCTCAACGAGGACGAGGCCAGCTACTGGCGGGTGATGCAAGGCTATGCCTGGTTCTTCCAGCTCGGCCAGGACGCGACCGAGATCGATCCCGGCTCGTTCACGCTGATGACCCGGCAGCCCGATGGCAGCTGGGGCGCGATGTGAAGCCGCATAGCCGCACGACGGCCGTCTGAACCCCTCCTCTTTATCGCAACGACCGCATCTGCCATTCAGGCAGCTCGGGGCGTGCCGTGGGGGATGAGGCAATATGGTAAAGCCAGGCGAAGCAGTCGGCGCGCCGTACGCGGTCACGCGGCGTGACTGACCCGGCGCAGACGCTGTACTGGAATCCCAGCGCGATCAGCTTTCTGGTCGAGATGCTGCTGGCCCTGGTGCTGTCTGCCTATGTCGTGCACCGGCTGGTGCGCGAGCATCGCGGTGGCGGGATGACCGCGCCGACCCTGCTCTTCGGCCTGACCTTCTGGTCCTTCATTCCCAGCCTGTTCGCCTCGCTTCTTCACGCGCTGACCGGTGGCGGCTGGGCAAGCTATGCCATGCCGTGGCTCGCACCGGACAGTTTCGTCGTTCTCGCCATGCCCTGGGTCACCACCTTTGGCGGCATCTCAGCCATCGCCTTTGTCCAGTTCGCCTATCGCGTGCCGCAATGGCTGCCCGGCACGCAGCGGGAGGCGAAGGTGGTCGCCATGGTGATGGGCCTGTGCGTCTGTGCCGAAATCGCATCTTCGCTGCATACCGATTGGACATTGATGCAGCATCGCGTCTGGTTCCGGCCGGACTGGGCCGCCATCTGGACAAGCAGTTCCATGGTCTGGGCGATCCTGGTGTTCATGCGACAGCTCGCGCACGCGCAGGGCTGGACGCGCGAAAAGGGGGTGATCGCCTGGTTTCGCGCGCTGGCAGCGCGCCCCGTCAATCGCCGGGCAGGGGCAGCGCGCGGGTTCATCCTGTTCTCGTTGCTGCCGATCGCGCACACGCTGGCGCTGCTGTTTCAGCAGGACGGGTTTCTGGGCCCGGTGTCGATGGATCTTCTGATCTGCTGGTCAGTGCTGGTGCAACTGACCGGGCTGACGCTTGTCTATTTCGGCTATCTGCCCGAGCGCTCTTCCTTCATCTTCAAGCTGACAATCATCAGCCTGGTGCTGCTCTTTGGCGCGATCAACGGGATGAGCTGGGGGCTCAGCCCACCCTATATCGCGCAATACCGGCCTGCCGGTCTGCCCCGGGCCGGGACCGCGCTGGAGTTCATTCCGAGCGCGGGTGGCAGCTATCGTGTGCACGAAATCCGCGCCGAAAGCGCGATCGGCGGCGGAATCCCGATCGGCCCCGAGGGATCGACCATCGACCTGCCGTTCGACTGGCGCTTCTATGGACAGGATGTCGCCCGGGTTCATGTCGCGCGCCATGGCACGATCGGAATGAATGCCGTTCCGCGCCTGACCGATGCCACGATCAGGAATGGAGTCCAGCCGGCCATTCGCCCGTTGCTGGTGCGCGTGCCGTCGAGCGGCAGCGAGGTCACGGCGCGCACGACGGATGATCGTTTGATCGTCACGCGGCGCGATCTGTGCGCGGGGCGGGGGCAGAATGGGTGCTGGGCGGTGCAGACCATCCTGCACGCGGACGGGCGGATCGTGATGAACTTTCTCGCCGGGCCGACGGCACCGCAATATCAGCTGGGCGATCCGCTGGGTGCGCCGTGGGTGACGGGCATCACGCCCGGTCTGTCGAGCACCAGGGGTGCGCCGATCATGGCAGACCATTATCGCGCCTTTCTCGCCCATCTCGACCGGCTCTACGCCCCCGTCCCGGCCTTCACGCTCGGCACGATGCTGATCGTCCTGCTGGGCATTCCATTGCTGTTTCAGGGCTTCCTGGTGCGCCCGCTTGACCGGCTGCTGCGTGCGATGCGGCGCTTTCGCGACGGCGACCTGGAGAGACAACTGGAGGTCAGCTTCAACGACGAGATCGGCTATCTCACCGAATCGTTCAACGAAATGGCGCGAGCCCAGCGCGATCTGGTCAACACGCTGGAAGACCAGGTCGCGCGCCGCAGCGCCGAGGTGGCCGAGTTCGCTGTGCGCAACGCCCGGCTGGAAGAGCGTAACCGTCTTTCAGGCGATCTGCACGATACGGTCACGCAAACGCTGTTTTCCGCAGCGATGCTATCGGACGGCCTGGCCGATCAGTGGAGCGGCGAAACGGGCAGCGCGGCGGCGCAGTTGCGCCAGCTTGCCCAGATGAACCGGCATGCGCTGGCAGAAATGCGCACGATGCTCAACGAATTGCGCACCGACGGCATTGTCGAACAGCCGCTGTCGCATCTCGTGTCGACACTGGCGCAGGAGTTCGCCGACAGCCAGGGCGATGCCGTGGTGATGACATGCGACATCAGCGGCGATACGCTGTTGCCGCTCGATGTGCAGGCAATGATGTACCGGATCGCGCAGGAGAGCCTCAACAACATCGCCCGGCACGCACAGGCCAGCCGGGTCGCCATCGTGCTGGAGGCACTTCCCGGCCAGGCGCTGCTTTCGATCAGCGACAATGGTGCCGGGTTCGACCCTGGGAATGTCCGCCCGGGTCATCTGGGGCTTCAGATCATGCGCGAGCGGGCGCGCCGCATCGATGCGGTGCTGGAGGTCGAATCGCGGGCCGGAGCCGGAACCACCATCACCGCAATCTGGATGCAGCACGCGTGAACGCGCCGACCGAGGATCGGCTCAGCGCTTGAACGCGCACACCTTGCCGCGCTTGCCGATCCAGCAGCCGCCCTTGCGGCGGAAGTCCTCGCCCAGCAGCGAATGGGCATGGGTGCTCTTGGGCGTCTCGTTCCAGCTGACATTGGCATAGCCGCCGTCCAGCATGCTGACATAGGCGAAATAGCCGGGCTTGGACGATCCGGTATTGATCGTGAACGATCCGTCACCGCCGAAAAACTCGATGCGGCAGGTCTTCTTGATGTCGAGATAGACCTTGCCACCGACGGTCAGCGAGCAGTCGCCCATGACGACCTTGCCCTGGGCCTGAGCATCAGGGGCTGATGCCGTTGTCGCAAAAAGCCCAAGGCCTGCCAGCAGGGCGGTTGCAAATGCGTGCTTCACGGGAATCTCCTTCGCGGAAAGGGGGCGGCGAGGGCAAAGCCTGCCGTCCGCCTTCTCGCGTTGGCCCTGGTGCGCAATCAAGCTGGACAATCGTACAGGCGCAGCATCGCCTGGCGCTATTCGGTCACGTCATCGAGGGTGAAATAGCCCAGTTTCAGAGACTTGAGGACGAGCTGCGCGCGATTGGAAACGCCAAGGCGGCGCCGCGCATCGGTCAGATATTCGCTGACGGTCTGGTCGGAAATGCCCAGCACCGCCGCAATCTCCCAACTGGTCATGCCGCGCGCGACCAGCTTGATGCAATCGACCTGACGCGGCGACAGGCGCTCGTCATTCGAGACCTGCACTTGCGGAAGCTGCGATTGCCACAAGGTGCGCGCCTGCTGCCCGGCGGCAATGCCGAGCAGGATCGCGAGCATGAACGGGCGCGATTCGAGCGGCTGGCCATCCTGGACCACGAAATGCACCGAAATCGTCGGGCGGTCGGGCATGTGCCCGGCAATGGTGCAGCCCGATCCGAGCCCCAGCTTGCGCATTTCCTCCAGATATTCGCGCTGGATCCGGGTGAGCGGAATGATCGTTTCGAGCTCGGCCCAGCGGATCGCACCGCCCCGGCGCTGACACGCGGCAAGAATCGGGCTGGTCATGCTGTAATCGCGCCGCTTGAACAGATCGTGCCAGGCCTGGGGGTAATTGGTCACCATTTGGGGCTGCATCAGACCCGACTGGATATGAACGTGACGCGACAGCGCAGCATAAGCGAAGCCGAAAGGGGCCGCAGCTTCGGCGGTAATGGTCAGCAGCTCTTCCAGCGTGGAAGCTGCCTCGATCGCAGCAGACGCCCGATTGACATGGTCCAGTTCCGGCATGACCCTGGTTCAATTCCTGATCGAAAGGGATACGCGCATTAGCAGGAACCTTGCCGGGAGTAACATGAGCAATTGCAAGTGATTGTCACTTCGCTATTTGCGAAGCGCTGCTGTTGCAACGATAAAACCGTTACATCGATCCATATCGGATCAAATTGTCTTGAAAATACCAGCGATCCCGGGAAACTGAACGGGCTGGGCTTGCGGGTCAGGCCCCCGGAACGCCCAGCGCGGCTGCCGCCTCGCGCACGCGGCGCTGGTCGGCGGCCTTGTTCTTCAGCGCGTCGGTCGCATCGCGCAACGCTGATTGCGCCTTGCCCGTCTCGCCCAGTTGCATGCGGCTGCGCAACAGCATGATCCAGCCATCGGTGTCGTCCGGCTCGCGCTTGAGCCGCTCGGCCAGCCCCTCGACCATCTGCTGGATCATCATGTCCTGCTGACCCTGGGGCAAGGCCGCGGCTGCCGCCATCTGATCGCGCGAGGGGCCGGGGATCGCTGCGGTCGCGGTCTCGGCCCCATCGGTGCGGAATCCGGCGGTGGGCGGCGCGAACTTGGCCGAGGCAAGGCGTTTTTCGACCTCGATGCCGCGTTCCTTGCCGACATTGCGGATCACGTCGCGAATGTCCTTGGCATAGGGTGCGTCGGCAGGCGTCTCGGCGAGCAGCGCGAACCAGTCCTCGATCGCTTCGGCATGCTGGCCGTCGATATCCTTGGCTGCGGCGAGGAAATAGCGTGCGCGGGCATCCTTGGGGTCGAGCTCGACGGCGCGCTTGAACGCGGCGCGTGCATCCTGGCTGATCGCCTCGTCCTTGCTGGCCATGACCAGCGCCTCGCCCAGCATCGAATGATATTCGCTGTTCTCCGGCGCCAGCTGGATCGCGCGGCGCATGGCGGTGGCCGATTCGGCAAAGCGCTGCGTCTCGAAATAGCTCCAGCCGAGCATCCGCCAGCCTTCGGCGTCGTTCGGATTGTCGCGCAACCGCGCTTCGAGCTGGGTGATGACCTCATCGACCGAGGCCGGTTGGCCCTGTGCATTGAGCGGCGCGACCGGGCCGGACGCGGCGGGCTTCTGGTCGGTATAAACCTTGTAACCCACTGCGGTAACAGCGATCAGCGCCGCAGCCGCCAGCGCGATCCTGCCCGCGCCGAAGCCGCTCCCGGTGTTGGCTGCCGGGGCCTGCGCTGCCGCAGAAGGGGCGGCGGTATCGGTCGGGGTATCGGTCATGAGGGCAGTCTCTCTGTCGCGTCCGGGGGAAAGGCTAGCCGATCGGCCAAATTTTCCAATTTCTAAGTGGTAAAGATCACATTCTTTGCTAGAAATATCGGCATAGGGTTCGCAACCGAATTTTGGGCAAGTTCTTGCGGCAGCGGGGCAATCTGGCGATAGCATCACCGATCGGGGAGAAATCGGGGTGCGCAGGCGCCGGATAGGGCAACGTGTGCTGGCAAGCGCGGGCGCGTAAGCGTGCGCATTTGGGGGACGCGAACCAGTGAGCGAGATCTACCGCGTTGCTATCATCGGGTCGGGTCCGGCCGGCAAGAGTGCTGCCGGACGTGCCGCCAGCCTGGGCATGAGCCATGTCCTGCTCGAAAAGACCGATCACCTTTCGGACACGATCTACAAATACCAGAAGGGCAAGCACGTGATGGCGACGCCATCGCAGCTCGTCCTGCGTTCGGACCACGAGTTCGAGGCGGGCAAGCGCGAGGCGATTCTGGAAAAGTGGAACGCGCGCACCAAGGAACTGAACGTCAATGTGAAGTTCAATGCCGAGGTCAAGGCGATCAAGGGGACCGGTCCCGCGATCGAGGGCAGCGTGCATGTGATCGAGCAGCGCGCGCGCGACGGATCGGTGACGAAGAAGGAAATCCAGCGCTACGCCCCGCCCTATGAGATCGAGCTCACCAATGGCGAGAAGATCATCGCCGAGAATGTCGTCCTCGCCATCGGCACCCAGGGCAACCCCAACCGCATGCGCTGCCCCGGCGGCGACCTGCCGCATGTGCAGTATCAGCTGGACGACCCCACCGAATATGTCGACGAGCATATCGTGGTCATCGGCGCGGGCGATGCGGGGATCGAGAATGCGCGTGGCCTGGCCGAGGATGCGGCACAGGGCAATGTGGTCACCATCGTCAGCCGCGGCCCCGAAGCGCCCAGCCCCAAGGAGTCCTTCCCGACCGCCAAGGAAGCCAATGCGCTGGCGCTGCTCGCCGACCGCAATGCCGGCAAGCTGCAGATCCGCTTCGAGACCGATACCGCCAGCGTCGAGCCCGGCTGGATCACCTTCAGCACCCGCGATGGTGAAGAGCGCGTCCGCTGCGACCGCATCATCGCACGTATCGGCTCCGCGCCACCGCGCGCATTCATCGAGGAATGCGGCATCGCCTTCACCAGTGCAGACCGTCTGGCTTTCCCGCAGCTTTCGCCGGTGTTCGAATCGACCGCGCCCGGCATCTTCGTCATCGGCGCGCTCGCCGGTTACCCGCTGATCAAGCACTGCATGAACCAGGGCTATGACGTCATCGAGTTCATCAACGGCAATACCGAGCTGAAGCCGGCAGACGAACCGATCCTGGAAGGCAAGTTCAAGGACCTGCCGGGCCGCAAGTCGGTGGCCGAATGGCTCGACCTGCTGCGCGAGAACGTGACCATTTTGAACGGCATGAACCCGCTGCAGATGCGCGAATTCATGCTCGATTCGGATGCCAGATTCTATCGCAAGGGCGATGTGATCTTCGAGCGTGCCGCGCCCGGATCATCGCTGTTCGCGATCGCGCAAGGGTCGGTCGCGGTGCAGATCGACCCCAATGATACCAGCAAGACCGTGCCGATCGGTCAGGGATCGATCTTCGGCGAGGTCGGGCTGATCTCGGGTCGCCGTCGCGGCGCGACCATCGTTGCGGCCGAGGACACGATCTGCGTCGAGATCTCGCGCAACGCCGCGCTCAAGCTGCAAAGCCAGGTGC
>CAXRCQ010000249.1:0-2651 GCA_964228845.1 Blastomonas sp. | reverse complement strand
GGCGGCGAGGCGGATGCGCGGCTGATCCGGCTGCTGACGGTGCACGACATGCGCGAACTCGCGCGTGCGAATGCGGCGCGAGGCCAAGCGCAGGTGCTGATCTCCCCGGTCTTCGCCACCCGCACGCATCCGGGGGGAGCGTATCTGGGGGCGCCGAGATTCGCCGGGCTGGCACGCCTTTCTTGCCTGCCGGTGATCGCATTGGGCGGCATGACCTTGGCTCGGGCGAGGCAGATCGGCGAGATCATCACCGGCTGGGCGGCGATCGATGGACTGTCACGCTGAGGGCATGGGCCTCTCGAACGGACGCCGCGCCATCTCGATCAAGGCCTTGAACGCGGCAGAGGAATTGCGGCGGTTCGGATAATAGAGGCACAGGCGCTCGAGCGGCGGCGTCCATGCCTCGAGCAGCCGTACGACCCGCCCTGCCTCCAGATCCTCGCGGATGTCCGATTCCATGAAATAACCGATGCCGACATGCTCGAGCACCGCGATCCGCGCCAGGCTCGCCTCGTCGAGCGTGATCGGACCCTCGACATCGATCTGGACCGGTTCGCCATCCTTCTCGAACTGCCAGCGATGCAGTGCTCCGTTCGGCAGCCGGACGCGCAGACAGCGATGCCGCAGCAGGTCGGGGGGCGTTCCCGGCACACCATGAGCCTCGAGATAGCCGGGCGATGCGACAACAGCAAAACGGCGCGGGGCACCCACAGGGATCGCGATCATGTCGCT
Source organism: Blastomonas sp. (assembly GCA_964228845.1). GTDB lineage: Bacteria > Pseudomonadota > Alphaproteobacteria > Sphingomonadales > Sphingomonadaceae > Blastomonas. The sequence goes on along the minus strand of CAXRCQ010000249.1, from coordinate 1,919 downwards.
CGGAACCAGACTGGCGCTGCGGATGCCCAGATCGAACCCATCGGCGACAATATCGACTATCCTGCCCTCGGTGACGAGATCGATATGGACATCAGGATATTGCCGCAGGAATTCGAGCAGCAGCGGTGCCAGTATCTCGCGTGCGGCGGTTGGGAATGCGTTGATCCGGATTGTCCCCGAGGGCGACTCCTGCTGAGCGCTGGCCGCGAGCATCGCATCGTGCAGCGTCGCCACGGCGGGCGCGACCTGGTCGACAAAGCTGCGCCCGGCATCGGTGAGCGAAACGCTGCGCGTGGTACGGTTGAACAGGCGGACGCCGAGCCGGCGTTCCAGCGCCGCGACAAGATTGCTGAGGCTGGTGGTCGAGAGACCGAGCTCCAGCGCCGCCGCGCGAAACGAACCGCGCCGCGCGATGGCGAGAACGGCATCGAATTCGACCAGGCCCTGACGCGACATTATCCCTCTTTTCGAAACACGACATAACAGTTTGTCCCGCTTATTGGCAATAAGCCGGATCGCTATGTTCGCTCCACCCCCGACAAGGAGCACAGCCATGCCGATCGATCTACCTCGACCCATTGCCGAATATGTCGCCGCCAACGCGCGGCTCGATGTCGATGCGATGCTGGAGCCGTTTGCGCCCGACACTGTCGTCGTCGACAATGGCAAGCGGTACGAAGGGACAGCGCGGATCCGCGAATTGTTCGCGCAGGAGGTCATCCCCGTCGCGGCGATCTTCAGCCCGGACACCTTGCGTTATCGCGGCGACCGGGTGATTGTCGAAGGGCCCGTGAAGGGCAGCTTCAAGGGCAGCCCGATCCGCTTCACCTATGATTTCAGGCTGGCAGGCAATACCATCACGGCGCTGGAGATCACGCTGTGACGGTCCGGGCTGACCCGGAAGAATTTGCTGGCAAGCGCGTCGTCGTCAGCGGCGGCAGCAAGGGGCTGGGGCGCGCGACCGTCGAGCGCTTCGCGGCAGGCGGTGCGCGCGTCGTCACCGCAGCCCGGTCCAGCGTCAAAGCAAACCAAGGCGTCATATCGGTTCAGGCCGATCTGACCACCGCTCAAGGCAGCGCAACGCTTGCCCGGGCCGCGCTCGACCATCTGGGCGGCGTCGATATCGTCGCGCATGTGCTCGGCGGGTCATCTTCGCCGGGTGGCGGCTTCGCGGCGCTGTCGGACGATCACTGGCTGGCCGAGCTCAACCTCAACCTGCTGGCTGCAGTCCGTCTCGACCGGCTGCTCGTGCCGCAAATGGCCGCGCGCGGGTCGGGCGCGGTGGTGCACGTGACATCGATCCAGTCGGTCATGCCGCTGCCCGAATCGACCACCGCCTATGCCGCCGCCAAGGCCGGCTTGAGGACCTATAGCAAGGCGCTGTCCAAGGAGATCGGACCGAAGGGCGTGCGTGTGAACAGCGTCTCGCCCGGCTGGATCATGACCGAAGCATCCTCGGAGTTTCTCGAGCGGCTGCAGGCGGCCGAGGGTGGCACGATCGAGCAGGTGCGGCAGCGCGTGCTCGACGGGCTGGGCGGGATCCCGATCGGACGCGGAGCCGACCCGCACGAGGTGGCCGATCTTATTGCCTATCTCGCCTCGGATCGCGCGGCGGCGATCCATGGGGCGGAATTTGTCATCGATGGAGGGACGGTTCGGACGGTGTGAGGTGAGTTGCGCCGCTTCACCCTCACCCAGCTTCGCCTAGTTTGCTTCGCTCACAAGGCTTCGCAACCCTCTCTCATCAAGGGAGGGCGGAAGCGACGCTATCTTGTGGCGAAATCAGAAGCGGAATTCGGTCCCGACATAGACAGCCTGGCTGTCATACTGCTCGTTGGTGAGCCCGGTCAGACGGTCGCGTTCGCTGCGCAGGCGGATGCCAGCGGTGACGTCGAGATTGCGGGTGACCTTGTAGGCAC
>CAXRCQ010000248.1:0-12624 GCA_964228845.1 Blastomonas sp. | reverse complement strand
CTGCTGATCATCTTCATGGTCACTGCGCCGCTGCTGGTCGCGGGTGTGCCGATCGACCTGCCCGACAGCCGCGCCAACGCGCTGGAGCAGGAAAAGGAGCCGGTGCAGATCTCGCTCGATGCCGAGGGCCAGGCGTTTATCGATGATGCCCAGGTCAGCATGGACGCCCTGCCCGAACAGCTCGAGGCCATCCGGGCCGAGCGCGGCGACGACAATGGCGATGCGCCGCAGGTGATGCTGCGCGCCGACCGTTCGCTCGATTACGGTCAGGTGATGCTGGTGATGGGCGAGCTCAACCGCGCCGGCCTTAACCGCGTATCGCTGGTCACCACCGGTTCATCCGAACGCCGATAACCGATCGAACAGAAAGGCTTACGAGCACGGAATGGAGAAGAGCGAGCGTCTTGGGCTTTCGGTGGCGGTGGTCGGCCATGTCGCGCTGTTCGCCGCGCTGTCGCTTGGCATTGCCAGCCGCAGCGAGCTGAAGATGCCGGTCAAGCCGATCGAGGTGCAGCTGACCGACGAGGTCGGGCTGGAATCGCAATCGCCAACGCCCAATGTCGAGGCGGCGACCGCCACCGCGCCCGAAATCGCGCCCCAGGTCGAAAAGGCCGCGCCTGCTGCGGAAAGTGAGCCCGAGCCCACACCGCCGCCCCCGGTCAAGCGGCCCGAGCCGCCCGCGCCCAAGGCGATCGAACGCCCTGCCCCGCCCAAGCCCAAGGCAGCGGAAAAGCCGCGCCCCGCGCCGGTACCCAAGCCCGCGCGCAGCACTCCGCCGCCGCCTGCCAAGCCGCAGCCCAAGGCGGCCGAAAAGCCCAAGCCCAAGCCCCCGGCCGACACGTCCGAGCGTCGCCGCCCGGACAAGCCCAAATCGACGCCGGCGACCAAGCCTTCGACCTCGTCGCCCGCCAAGGCCAGCCCCAACACCACCGCGCGCGCGCCGCGCATCGGCAAGGATTTTCTGGAAGGCGTGACCGACAAGCCCTCGACCAGCCGCGCGCAGACCCCGCCCGCAGCCACTATCGGCCCGGCGGTCGTCGCCTCGCTCCAGCGCGAACTGCTGCGCCAGGTCAAGCCGCACTGGGTGCCGCCGACCGGCGCGGACGCGGAACTTCTGCGCACCCGGGTCGTCGTGAAGCTGGATGAGAATGGCAATATCGTCGGCTCGCCACAGGCCACCACCACCGGGGTAAACGCCAGCAACCGCGCGCAGGAAGCCCTGCACAAGGAGCGCGCGATCGCCGCCGTCCGCCGCGCCGCGCCGTTCAAGTTCCCCGCGCAATATTATGCGGAATGGCAGACCATCGAGCCAACCTTCTATCTGGGATTGTAAGCTATGCGAATTCCTAACCCCAACCCTTCCCCGTTTGTCCCGAGCCCTTCGACGCCGCCCGTCGGCGTCGCTCAGGATGAACTTCAGCCTCTGGCTGAAGTCGAGGGACGTGATCAGAACGGTAGCGCATTCGTCCCTCGACACGCTCGGGACAAACGGAAGTGGGTGATCGGCTTGTCGGTTGTGTTGGCTGCGCTCAGCACCTCCCCCGCCCACGCCCAGCTTGCGGTGGACGTGGACAATGCCGGCAATGCCGATCTCGTCATCGCCGTCCCTGCTCTCCCCACACCGCAGAGCGAATCCACGCTTGCGGGAAGCACCGAGGACCTGGGCAACCGCATCAGCGATGTCATCGCCTCCGACCTCGACCGTTCGGGCCTGTTCAAGCCGATCGGCCGCAATGCGGTGAAGCGGATTACTGTCGACGAGGTCACCGCCCCCACCTTTCCCTATTGGCAGGGCCGCAGCGCCGCCGCGCTGATCCAGGGCTTCGTCAAGGCGAACGGCGACGGCAAGATCACCGTGGGCTGCTATTTGTACGACGTGGCTTTGGGCAGCGAGCTGACGCGCCAGGGCTTTGTCGTCGAACCGGCGGACTGGCGGCGCGCCGCGCACAAATGTGCCGACAGCATCTATTCGCGCCTGTCGGGCGAAAGCCCATTCTTCGACAGCCGCATTGCCTATATCGCCGAGACCGGTCCCAAGGGGAACCGCACCAAGCGCCTCGCGATCATGGATTCGGATGGCGCGAACCACCGGTTCATCACCAACGGCCAGTCGACCGCGCTGACCCCGCGCTTTTCGCCCGATTACAAGCAGATCGCCTATCTCAGCTATGTTGACGGCAATCCGCGCATCTATGTCTATGATGTCGGCACCGGTCGTCAGCGGCTGGTAACGCAGAGCCGTAACCCCACCTTCGCGCCGCGCTGGTCGCCCGATGGCCGGTATCTGCTCTATTCTATGGCGATCGGCGGCAATACCGATATCTACAAGATACCCGCCGAAGGCGGCACGCCGGTGCGGCTGACCGATGGGCCGGGCATCGATGTCGGCGGCAGCTTTTCGCCCGATGGCAGCCAGATCGTGTTCGAAAGCGATCGCAGCGGCGGCCAGCAGCTCTATGTGATGAACGCCGATGGCTCCAACCAGCGCCGCATCAGCTTTGGCGGCGGACGCTATGCGACGCCCGAATGGAGCCCGCGCGGTGACCTGATCGCCTTCACCAAGATGCAGGGCAATTTCCGCATCGGCGTGATGAGCCCGTCGGGCGGCGGCGAGCGGCTGCTGACCAACAGCTGGCAGGACGAGGCCCCGACATGGGCACCCAATGGTCGCGTAATCCAGTTCTTCCGTACCGGACGTGGCGCGGTCAGCTCGACCGTCTGGCAGGTCGATCTGACCGGCGCGAACGAACGCCGGTTGCCGACGCCAGTCGATGGCTCCGATCCCGCCTGGGGCCCGATCCTTCCCTGATGGAGCCTTTTCGGGCTTCCAAGGGTTTACCCTTGCGATGAATGGAGTCAGACTTCCTTCAGGTTAACATTGGTTATGTTTCACGATGGGGCCCGAACGGCATTCTGCCAGACACCCCGCAATTCCCCACAGGGCCTGGTCCGTATCGCCTGTCTGGCCCCACAAGAAGGAGACGCTCGATGAGAACTGTCCGCAACACGCTTGTCCTGGCCACCGCCGTCATCGCGCTGGGCGCCTGCGCCAAGAAGGCCCCGCCCGAGCTGCCCCCCGCGCCCGGTCCGGCAACCGACTATTCGCAGGGACAGGATAATTCGGGCGTCAGCAACGTGCCCGTGCCGGGCAGCCAGGCCGATTTCCTCGCCAAGGTGCGCTCCGACCGCATCCTGTTCGATCTCGACCGCTATAATGTCGATGCCGACGATCAGATCACGCTGCAGAGCCAGGCCCAGTGGCTTGCGCAGTACCCCAACAAGCAGGCGATCATCGAAGGCCATGCCGACGAACGCGGCACCCGCGATTACAACCTCGCCCTCGGCGAACGCCGCGCCAATGCCGCCAAGAACTATCTCGTCTCGCTGGGCGTCAGCGAATCGCGCCTGCGCGTGGTGAGCTATGGCAAGGAGCGCCCCGCCGCGATGGGTTCGGACGAAGCCGCCTGGGCGCAGAACCGCCGCGCGGTGACCGTGACGATCGACTGATCGTCCGAATCAGCTCCGAAAGGATCAAGGGCCAGCCGTGTGCAACGGCTGGCCCTTTTCTTTACTCGGCAACCGGCAGATCCAGCCCGCGCTTGCCATGCTCCGGCGTGTCGTGCGGGGCTTCGGGCAGGTCCATTTCGGCAGGCTCGGGCACTTCGAGCATGCCTTCCCATTTGGTGATGACGCTGGTCGCGACCGCATTGCCGACGACATTGGTCGCGGTGCGGCCCATGTCGAGGAACTGGTCGATGGCGAGGATGATCGCGACGCCCTCGACCGGCAGGCCGAACTGCGCGAGCGTGCCGGTGATGACCACCAGGCTGGCGCGCGGCACCGCGGCGATTCCCTTGGAAGAGACCATCAGCGTGAGCAGGATCAGGATCTGCGTGGTGATGGACAGGTCGATGCCATAAGCCTGCGCGATGAAGAGCGTCGCAAAGCTCATGTACATCATCGAACCGTCAAGGTTGAAGCTGTAGCCCAGCGGCAGCATGAAGCCCGAAATCCGCCGCGGAACGCCGAACCGGTCGAGCTGCTCGAACATCGTCGGCAGCGCCGCTTCCGACGAGGCGGTCGAGAAGGCGATCAGCAGTGGCTCGCGAATATAGCGGATCAGCTGCCAGATCTTGCCGCGCAGGAACACCCAGCCCATCGTCAGCAGGATGATCCAGAGCAGCACCAGCGAGGCATAGAATTCGACCAGCAACTCGAAATAGGTGCCCAGGATCGCCAGGCCGCTGCCAGCAACCACCTTGGCGATAGCGCCGAACACCGCGATCGGCGCAAATCGCATCACATAGCCGGTGATCTGCAGCATCATCTCGGCCAGCGCTTCGGAACCGCGGACCAAAGCCGCGCCCTTCTCGCCGATCGCCGACAGCGCGACGCCTGCAAAGACCGAGAAGACCAGAATCTGCAGGATGTTGTTCGTCGCCAGCGCCTCGAGCGCGTTCTTCGGGAAGATCGACAGCGTGAACTCCCACGCGTCGAGCTTCTTGACCTCACCCACCACCTTGGCCGCTTCCGCCGCTTCGGGGATCGGCGCGCCGATGCCCGGCTGGAACAGGTTGACCATCAGCAGGCCGAGCCCGATCGAGATGAAGCTGGCGGTGATGAACCATGTGAGCGCGCGCACGCCGATACGGCCGAGGGCACTGCTGTCCCCCATATGCGCGATGCCGACGACGATGGTCGAGAGCACCAGGGGCGCAACCAGCAGCTTGATGAGATTGAGGAAGATGTCCGAGAGCAGCTTGAACGTCTTGGTGATGTACTCGAACATCGGGCTGTCCGCCCCGACCCCGACATGCACGGCATAGCCGACCGCCACGCCGAGCACCATGCCGGCGAAAATATACCAAGTCAGTTTGCGATCCATGTCCCTGCCCTTCAGCTCCCTGCCATCGTCCTACCGGGCTGCCCGAAATGCGCAAGCCCCGCGCAGGCGCGCAGGCCATGGCTGCATCTTGCAATAAGGGTGCGCAGGGGAAAATCGCCCGGGTGCGTCAGATCAGCGAAGGCCCCGGCGTAGTCTGGCGGCGAAGCTGGGCATGGTCGGCGTGACGATATCGCTGATGAACCAGTTGCCGTTGATCAGCACCAGATCGACCGAATAGCGCTTCGGGCCGCCGTTGCGCACCCGCACGGTGACGCGTGCGCCGGTGCCGCCTTTTGCCGCAACCGTGCTGCTGATGAGCCTGTAGTCGCTGCCGGTGTCCTGACAGTCGCAGAACGGGACGGTGTCGATCACGCAGATGCCGCCACCTGCCTCGGCACAAACATCGTCCCTTGCGATCAACGCCTTGAGTGCGGGTGCATAGCGCGCGGAGCGATAATCGAAATCGCCGGGCAGCTTCGCATAGATGCCTTCCACATAGCGCTTAGCGGCAGCGAGCTCTGCCGGAGTGGAGGCGCTCGCGCTGACGGGCACCACAATCAGCCCCGGTGCGAGCATGGCAAGCCGGATTGCGGAGAGACGTGCCGTCATCGTAACGATCCCTGTTTGTGGCGGCCGAAGGGCAAGATAGCACTCCGGCCGGACCGTACGCTATATTGGCGAAAGCGCGGCTTCAACTGCCGCACTTGAGGAGCGGGGTCTCGGCGTGCCGACAGCCGGGGGCGTAAGGCGATAGACTTGATAGAGCGTACCGGCGCCGGTGCGCAGCGGCTCCAGTTGCCATCCCTGCCGCCGCAGACCCGCTGCAATATCGCCCCAGAACAGCCCGTCCAGAATGATGGCGTGGGTTACTTGCTGCTGCGTGGCAATACGGGCGATGGCCATGCTGCGATCGCGACCGGCGCTGGGCAGCGTGAAACGGCGATGCGCTTCGATCGATTCGGGCGTTTTGAGGCCCACCAGATCGACCAGACGATAATCCGCTGCCCAGCCAATATAACCGGCATCATGGATCAAGATGCGGGCATCGCGCGGAAGATTCACCTCGGCCCAGTCCACGAGTTGCATCTGGTCGTCGGTAAAGAGCATGCTATCGCGATAGTCGCGCCACCCAATGATGAAAAAGTTCGCGACGATCACAGCTGCTGCCAGGCTGATCACCTGCCAGACGCGCCCGTTCAGCAGATCTGAGCGCGCGGAAATGGCTGCCCAGCCCGTCAACGCCACGGGAAGCAGAGGATAGAGATAACGCTGGTCGTTGTGCATGAGGCCGCTGGGGAGCGTTACCGCTGTGACCACTAGAAAGGCTGCTGCGAATGCTGGAAACGCCCAGCCACCGCGAAGCATCGGCAAGGCCACAAGCCCGGTCAGCACCAGCCCGAGCGGCCAGGCACAGAGGGCTGCCAGCATCAGCCGGAAGCGTCCGGCCATCGGCAGTCCCGCATCGGCGAAAAAAGCTACCTTGGCCCCGCCGGTCAGCGGAACCACCTCGCCGGTCATGGCCAGCGCCAAGACTGCCATCGCGGCGGCCATGGCCAGACACAACAACGCGGGCGCGACCAGTCGAACCAGTACCATGCGCTGGTGCAGCGCGAGCATCAAGGATAGCGTTGCCGACAGCAAGGCAAGTTCCGGACGCAGGAATGGCATCAGCCCAATCAGTCCGGCCAATGCCAGCAAGTGCCCTTGGCTGTCGATCCGTTGGGTCAGGTACAGCGCCCAGGCGACCGCCGCCATCGCCCAGCCGGTTTCAAGGCCGTTCATCAGCTGAAACCAGGCCTTGAACCCGAGAAATCCCGCGAGGCACGCCAGGACCACCACCACAGAGCGCGCACCAGTTTCACGCACTGCCAGATAAAGGCCTGCGACATAGGCGAAACTGGCCAGCATCGCGAGCACCATCGACGCCTGCGGCCAATCCAAAAAGGTGCCCAGCGCAGCCAAAAGCACTAGGTGCACAAGGCTCGTGGCACCGCTCGGGACGGACTGGCCATAGTCATCGACGCCACCGGTCAGTATCTGCCGGGCATTGGCAATCGTGATGTACGCATCGTCCAGCGGGAAACGCAGCGGGTGATTGAAGGCCAGCGTCGCCATCATCACGGCGACCAGGGCAAAGCCGATCACGGCCGCTTCATTGGCCCCGAGCCGTGTCGTCATAAGGCATGTTACTGTAGCTCTTGCGAATATGATAACGGCAATAGCGCGCGTTTGTTAACCATCGCATAGCAACTTCAGGTGTGGACACGGTGCCCCCGCGCCCTGTGGACATAATGGCGGCGTTCGGCCGCGACCGAGGACGCAAAACGGGGGCCGACATTGCTGTCGGCCCCCACTGCGCCTGATCTGGCCATCCGGATCGCTGATCCGACGCCCATGAGAGCGGTTTCCCGCCTCAAGATGGTCTGTCTGCCGCGCCGCGAGCGGTGGGGCCGACTTGTCCGTTCCGGGCTGTCGATGGTTTCGCGCGCGCATCGCTGCTTGCGCTTCGCCTTCGATCCCGATCACCCTTTCAGGCGTCCGGCTTCGCGCGAGGCTTGGGTTCGCCGGTCCGAAGACCTTTGGCCCAAGTCCGCGCTCTGCCTGACACCTCCGGCTTGCGCCATCCGGTTCAGATCATCCGGCCCCAGCAACACCACCCCGAAGGGCCGTGCGCGTTAACCGATTGCCCTGAGCCTTTAAGCCCTGCCCTGAGGCATCGCACCGGCGGACTGCTCCATCCGGGTCTCGCGACCCGCATCTTGCCTGTCTGCCGATCATCGTCCGTCCATCCGAACCTTTTCAGACCATCCCGCCTGCTCCCTCGCATCGCTGCTCCGGAGCCCTCGGGACCATGTCTTCCAGCCTGTGCATAACACTGGCCTTCCTTCCGCACCGTTCCCTGTTGCCAGTTCCCGGTTCGGGCGTTCTCTCCAGCCCTCAAACCCGCGCCCTACATCGCTGTATTCGCTTGGTTTTTCTGACCTCCAGTCCGCTTTCCGTCTGTCCTTCCGACCTCTTGAAGGTGTCACGAGACCCGAGTCGCAGCCAGCGAAAATGCATGAGTTATCCACAGCCAGCGCGGCTTCGCTGTGGATAAGATGGTGGATAGCAATGGATTAAAGCGCGCCGGTTCGATTGTTTCATCGGGGCGTAACAAAGGTGGATTTCGGTTGGGTGAGTGTTCGCCCGATTCGTGCGTACGTCCCTCGACTTCGCTCGGGACAAACGGAAAAAGTGGAACCGCGTCGCACCCCTTCTCGCGTTCCCGAGCGTAGTCGAGGGACGCTTGCGCAAACGTATCAGCCAAGAGCCCCCATCGGCACCACGGCCAGCACGACCAGGCACGCGACCACGATCCCCGTCACCCGGCTGCGCATCGTGCCATAAGCCGCATCGGTCGCCCCGGCGCGCACCGCCTGGCGGTCGAGCCACCACAGCACGCCGAAGCCGAGCGCGAACAGCAGGGCCGCTTCGTTGAACGGCACGAACCACAACGCCGCGCAGGTGCCCAGCACCACCGCATTGCTGGCGATGAACAGATTGGGCACCACCCGCTCGGGCGCGACCACCTGGATGCCCCAGAGCGTGCCCGCCATGAACATCAGGATGGTGAACGCCCAGTAGCAGGTGAGATTCGCCGCATTGACGTCGCCAAAGCCGATGACATGGCTCACCGCGCCCGCGATGAACGGCAGCGCGCCCGCATAGGTCAGGCCCTGCATCAGCAGGCGATTGTCGCTTTCGCCCTGCCCCGCCATGCGCCGACCTCAGCCCTGACGGCGGCCCAGCAGCCGCAGCCGCAGCGCGTTGAGCTTGATGAAGCCCTCGGCATCCTTCTGGTCATAGGCACCAGCATCGTCCTCGAAGGTCACCACCTTCTCGCTGTATAGCGAATAGGGCGACTTGCGACCGACGACCCAGGCATTGCCCTTGTACAGCTTCAGCCGCACGGTGCCGGTGACATGGCTCTGGCTGTGATCGATCGCCGCCTGCAGCATCTCGCGCTCGGGGCTGAACCACAGGCCGTTATAGATCAGCTCGGCATAGCGCGGCGCGAGCTCGTCCTTGAGGTGCGCCGCGCCGCGATCGAGCGTCAGCTGCTCGATGCCGCGATGCGCGATGTGGTAGATGGTGCCGCCCGGCGTCTCGTACATGCCGCGCGATTTCATGCCGACGAAACGGTTCTCGACCAGATCGAGCCGCCCGATGCCGTGCGTCTTGCCGAGATCGTTGAGCTTGGCGAGCAGCGTCGCCGGGCTCATCCCCTCGCCGTTGAGCGCAACACCGTCGCCACGCTCGAAATCGATGGTGATATATTCGGGCGTGTCCGGACCTTCCTCGGGATGGTTGGTGCGCGAATAGACATAATCGGGGACTTCATCCCACGGATCTTCCAGCACCTTGCCCTCGGACGAGGTGTGCAGCAGGTTCGCGTCGGTCGAAAACGGCGCTTCGCCGCGCTTGTCCTTTGCGACCGGAATCTGGTGCGCCTCGGCGAACTCGATCAGCTTCGTGCGGCTGGTCAGGTCCCATTCGCGCCACGGGGCGATCACCTTCACATCGGGGTCGAGCGCGTAATAGCCCAGCTCGAACCGCACCTGATCGTTGCCCTTGCCGGTCGCGCCATGGCTGACCGCATCGGCGCCGACCATTTTCGCGAGCTCGATCTGGCGCTTGGCGATCAGCGGCCGCGCGATCGAGGTACCCAGCAGATAGGTGCCTTCGTACAGCGCATTGGCGCGCATCATCGGAAAGACATAATCGCGCACGAATTCCTCGCGCAGATCGTCGATGAAGATGTGCTCCGGCTTCACGCCCATCATCTGCGCCTTGGCGCGCGCGGGCTCCAGCTCCTCGCCCTGGCCGAGATCGGCGGTGAAGGTCACCACTTCGCAGTTGTAGGTCTGCTGCAGCCATTTGAGGATGACGCTGGTATCCAGACCGCCCGAAAAGGCCAGAACGACGCGGTTTACCGATTGGGTCATGCAAGCGGACTTTCTTACAGGAAATAGGGATCGCGCGCCGCCTAACAGCGCGGGGGCATGGGGGCAAGCGCGATCACACCCAGCCTGCGGTCTGCGCGCCGATCCAGATGCCCAGCCCCGCAAACATCAGGGCCGCACCGATCTGCAGCGCCCGGATCGGCAGGATGCGCTCGATCCTGTGGCCCAGCAGCACCGCGGGCACATTGGCGACCATCATGCCCAGTGTCGTCCCGGCGGTGACCGCCACGACATTCTGGTAATGCGCGCCCATCGCGACGGTGGCGATCTGGGTCTTGTCGCCCATCTCGACCAGGAAGAAGGCGATCAGCGTGGTCAGGAACACGCCCGCGCCACGCCTTTTGGGCTCGTCATTCTCGTCGAACTTGTCGGGGATCAGCGCCCACAGGCCCATGACGATGAACCCGCCCGCGATGGCAAAGCGGAAAGCCGGGCTATCGAGCAAGCCTGCGACCTGCTGACCGACCAAGGCGGCGAGGAAATGGTTGGCGAGCGTCGCGGCGAAGATGCCGGCGATGATCGGCACCGGCTTGCGCAGCCGCGCAGCGAGGAGAATGGCGAGGAGCTGGGTCTTGTCGCCCATTTCGGCGAGCGCGACCAGCGACAGCGAGGCAAGAAAGGCTTCCATCCGACGAGACTTTCAGGGCCGGGCAGCAGGCGACACAATGGCATCTTCCCCCCTGCCCGGCCGGACAATGGGTTCGGATGTCATCGGTCTTGCCGGAAGCCGGATCGCTTCGACCCGGAAACCCGCGCGCCATGATCTCTCGATCAAGTGTGTTGACGCACGGACCGGCTGGTGCCGGTTGGCTACTCCCCATCAGACGTGCTAGCCTTTAGGCGGTCAGCCGAGGGGATGCAAGATGGCGCAGGCGCAGAACAAGACGGTCGCGACCGACGCGGATGTCGCGACCTATATCGCGGCGCTGGAGCCAGATCGGCGGCGCGAGGAGGCCGAGACGCTGCTGGCGCTGTACGAGCGGGTCACTGGCGAACCCGCAAAGATGTGGGGGCCGAGCATGATCGGCTTCGGCTCCTATGATTACACCTATGATAGCGGGCGTAGCGGCACCGCGATGCGCTCGGGCTTTGCGCCACGCAAGGGCAAGCACAGCATCTACCTCATGTGCGGCGCTTGCGACGACGACGCCGCGCGGAAGCAGGAAGCGCTGCTGGCAACGCTTGGCAAGCACAAGATGGAAAAATCGTGCCTGTACATCAACCGGCTCGACCAGGTGGACATGGCCGTGCTCGAGGAGATCATCGCCAACAATGTCGCCGAGATGAACCGGCTTTATCCCCCTTCATGAGCGTCGCGCCCGAAGACCTGTTCCACGGCCCGGTAAAGCGCAGCATCCAGATTGCCGGACACATGACCTCGATCAGCCTCGAGCCGCTGTTCTGGGATCTGCTCAAGGCCGCGGCCGAGGCGCGCGGACTCCCGCTCAATGCTCTCGTTGCGCTGATCGATGTCGAGCGGATCGTGGTGGATCAGCCGCCCAATCTGGCGAGCGCGATCCGGCTGTGGCTGGTCAGGGACGTGATCGAGGGGCGGGGCGGTGCTGCTTCTCCCCTCCCGCCCGCGGGAGGGGTGGCTGAGGAGTAGCCGAAGCCGGGGTGGGCCTGACATCCGATTGTGCCCCTGCCCCGCCCCGGCCCGGACCAGCCGGGCCTGCCCCTCCCGCAGGCGGGAGGGGAGACGAAAGCGATCAATCCCCGCCGACGCGCTCGATATCTGCGCCGACCGCCTGGAGCTTCTCCTCGAGCCGCTCATAGCCGCGGTCGAGATGATACACCCGGTTGACCTCGGTCTCGCCCTCGGCGGCAAGCCCGGCGATGATCAGGCTCATCGAGGCGCGCAGGTCGGTCGCCATCACGGGCGCGCCGACCATGCGTTCGACGCCGTGGACCACTGCGGTGCGACCCTTGACCTCGATATGCGCGCCCATGCGGTTCAACTCGGGCACGTGCATGTAACGGTTCTCGAAGATCGTTTCGGTCAGCACGCTCGCTCCATCGGCCAGGCACAGCATGGCCATGAACTGCGCCTGCATGTCGGTGGCAAAGCCCGGGAACGGTGCGGTCGAGAACGTCAGCGCCTGAAGCTTGCCATTGGGACGCACCGCGATGCCATCGGCGATTTCCTCGCAATGCACGCCCGCCTGGCGCAGCGCCGCGACGGTCGCCTCCATCTCGTCGAGCTTCGCGCCGATCAGGTCGAGCGCGCTGCCCGTGATCGCGGCGGCACAGGCATAGCTGCCCGCCTCGATCCGGTCGGCCATCACGCGATAGGTCGCGCCGTGCAGCCGGTCCTTGCCATGGATCACCAAGGTCGATCCGCCGATCCCCTCGATCTTCGCGCCCATCGCGACGAGCAGATTGCACAGATCGACAATCTCCGGCTCGCGCGCGGCGTTGCGCAGCGTCGACGTGCCCTTGCACAGCACGGCGGCCATCAGCGCATTCTCGGTCGCGCCGACCGAAACCACGGGAAAGCCGAAATCGCCGCCGGGTAGCCCGCCCTTGGGCGCGCGCGCGGTGACATAGCCTGCGGTGATCTCGAGCTCCGCGCCCAGCGCCTCAAGGGCTTTCAGATGCAAGTCGATCGGGCGGTTGCCGATCGCGCAGCCGCCGGGCAGCGACACGGTCGCCTCGCCTGCGCGCGCGAGCAGCGGCCCCAGCACCAGGATCGACGCGCGCATCTTGCGCACGATATCATAGGGCGCGACGGTCGAG
>CAXRCQ010000247.1:0-4650 GCA_964228845.1 Blastomonas sp. | reverse complement strand
CGGTTTGCTTTTTTTGGGGGGGACCCCCCCCCCCCCCATACCCCCCCAAGTTCAATGCTGGCCATTTCTCTGGACGCTGAGGTGAAGGTGGCGCGCGGCGGCGCCTCAACTTTGAGCATGGGGGGATTGGGGGGTGGGGGTGATGGGAACAAAATATTGTGTTCTTGGAATTGGGAATTGGTGCCCAGGGATTGGAATGGCAGCGGCAGATCACCTTGGTGTGATGTCGTCTATCGTCATCCCCCTTCTGCCACCCGTCGGCTTGCGCTTCTGATCAGGCATGTGGAGGTCGGAACGGACTGGGAACGAGGCGTTGTTGTAGGAGAACAGCCATGGGGGAATTTTAGGCAGGCCCAACTTCTCGCCCAGTTGTGTCGGGGAGCAAACCTCGACCGCTATACCCGCTGTCGCGAGTTTGCTGCGGTGCTGCTCGCAAAGGCGGACGAACTTCCGATCCATTGTCAGCAGGTATCTGCACCCATGCACCTGTGCCGTTCGCAGATGCCATGCATCTTGGCTGTGGGTCTGGTGCTTGAAGCATGACATGATTGCTTTGTGCAGTTCGTCGCTGTTTGCTTCGATCCTTGCTTGCTGAGCTTCTGCCAGCCGATAGTCTCCCTCAGAGAGTTTTCCCATGGTGATGAAATCATATCGTTCGCCATCGAGTGACGTAATTTCGACCATATCGAGGATGCTGTAATCACTATATCCAACGGTCCGAAAGCGGGCAGGCGGGTGCTTGAGTTGCTCCGAGATCAGTTCGGATGACGTGAAGAACTTCATCGTCCCGAAGCGGGCGAGTGCAATCAGCGATCCAAGGTAGCAGATGTCTCGATATTCTTTGGATGCATTGTCTGCCGCGTGGACGGGGACACGCGCGATGTAGCCCGTGTTGATGGGATGAATCCCTCCCCAGAGCACCGTCCCCGTGTCGATCCAAGCTTCCTCATGCGTGACTGCGTGAGTTCGAACACAGCTATCTATCAGGACGCCAGCGGGCTGGGACTCATTCCCAAATTGTTCGCGAGCAGACATTGCCACCCGCCGCATGATCCAATCTGCAATGCGCGGCATATACTTGAAGGCGAGGTTTTCCCTCTTGGATCGGATCCGCGCCTTCACATGCTGCAACATTGGCAACAATTTCCCTCGATCTCGACCCTATGTCAGAAGCTTGTTCGATCCGACCGCATCAATCGCACGTAGGAGACGAAACGCAATCGCTCGTAAGGTGGTCTTTTAGGGTCGAGCACCTTCTGCCGCTGATGATCCCACAAGACCCAGTGCCACTCGCGACCGTTCTGGCGCACGTTCAACGAATTCCGGGGACACGATACGAAATTCCCTGAACGAACCCTACCCCAGCACTCCCAACCCATGCTTCTGCACAATCGCCAAGAGCTTTAGCGCCATGCCGCTGGGGCGTTTGGCGCCAGTTTCCCATTTCTCGACGGTGCTTTCGCTGGTGTTGAGATAGCGCGCAAAGACTGGCTGGCTGACGCGATTGGCTTCGCGCAGTTGCTTGATCTGTTCGGGCTTGAGTTCGGGCGGCGTTGACAGGCAGGTTTCGTCGAAGCTGCGCATGGTCGCCTTGTCCATGGCCCCCACCTTGTGCAGCGCCGAAGCAGAGGCATGAATAGCCTCGAATGCGTCGCTCTTGAACTTAACCTTGCTGCTCATTGCAAATCTCCACAATGTCCCCATCCGACAGCAGATGCGTGATCTGCGTCTCGGTTAGCGTCGCATAGACCTTCGCGAGCTTCCGGAAGGCGACGAGTTCGTCGTCCCCGATATTGGCCCTGTCCTTCTTCGCGAACAGAAACTCGTACACCCAATGCCGCCCGGCCTTGGCGATAATGATGGCGCGATGCTGGTTCCTGTTCAGGCGCTTCTTGAACACACCGCCACCGAGATCATCGGCCTGGCCCTTCTGCACCTGCGCAATCGCGTCACATAGCTCGCTGTCCGCAATTCGCGCCTTGCGGGCCGCCTTGGCAAACCATGCGGTCTTAAAGACACGAGACTGCACGGAAGTAGCGGCTGCCATGAAAGATATGTAGCACCTGGTGCGGGAATGTCAATCTGACATCAAAGCTGATGCCCCATCAAAACCGCGCCGAGACCCCCGCATAGACCTGCACATCGGGCGTCGCCGGGTTGAGCCCGAAATTGACGCCGCCGTCGAGTTGCAGGTCGTTGCTCAGCAGGTGCGCGATGGCGAGGTCGGCGGAATATTGGCGGACGGTGCCGAAGGGATCCCAGTTCTGCGAGGTCCACACTTCGCCCGAGACATTGGTGCGGTCGGAGAGCTGATAGCCCAGGTTGAGCACGGTCTGCAGCTCCAGATGGCGCTCGTCGGGGTCAGCCGCGCCCGCAAGCAGGCTCAGCTGCGGGTTCACGGTCAGCGACCAGCGGTCGTCGAGCGCATATTGGACCGGCACGCTGACACCACCCTCCCATTCGCCATTGCCGATGCCGGTCTTGGCGGTCGGCGCCTTGATATAGGGGATGAGTGCGAGCTCGAACCGCGCGTCCTTGGGCGTGATGCGCTGCTTGTAGCGCAGGACAATGTCGCCGAAGCCGGTCTGGCTGGTGGTGCGCCCGGCAAGGCGGTTGCGGACCTCGACCAGCGGGGTGAGGGTGAGCTGCACGTCGCTGCTGTCGCTGATGCCCAGCTTGATCGTGGGGCTGGCATAGGCGAACACGTCGCTGCGCGCGCCGCCGGCATTGAGCCGCGACCAGTTGATCGCCTCGGCCTCGATCTGCACCATGCCCCTGGGCACGCTGCATGCATTGTTCGCCTTGGTCGGCCGGTCGGTGCAGATGGGGTCGTCGCCGATGGCGCTGCCGCCGCCTGCGTCCGGAGCCTGGCCGGCCTGGCCCAGCGCAGCGGTGGTCGAGATGGCGAGCGTCAGCGCCGCCCCCAGGCGCCCGCGCGCGATCAGACTGCCTGTCATGCCGAAAACTCCCCGTGCCTTGCACAAGCCGGGCCATTGCGGCCCGGTCTGCCGATGCGCCCCGCCCAGAGTGCGCCGCGCCCGTCCTCGGCTTAACGGGAACAGGGTTTGCAGGCGGTTAACCCAGCGCGATCAGAGCGCCGCAATACACTGGACGATCGGCCAGTTCCTCGCGCCGCAACGGCTCGCTATCCATGCCAACCAAACTTTCGGGAGTATCGCCGCATGACCATTCGCCCCCTGCCCGCCCTGTTCGCCGCGCTGGCCTGTGTTTCCGCGCCGACGACCATCGTTCATGCCCAGACGGCGGCGAACCAGCCGAACATCATGTTCGATCAGGAGGTCCGCGACCTGGGCAACGTGAAATATGGCGGCAACGGGTTCGGCACTTTCACATTTGTGAATTCCGGCAAGATGCCGCTTGTCATCACCACCATCACGTCAAGTTGCGGCTGCCTGACGCCGACCTGGCCAAAGGCGCCGATTGCACCAGGTGCGCGCGGCGAGATCGTCTTTCACTACGATACCAAACGCCCAGGTGCGATCGGCAAGACCCTGTCGGTCAGCAGCAATGCCGCGAACAAGCCTGTCGTCGTGCTGAGAGTAAGGGGCTATGTGGCAGCAGCTCCGGACGGTGCGGCGGGACCTGTTCCGGCCAAATGACCTCAAGCCCATGCGCCGAGCCAGGCCAGCGCCGGGAAAGCGGCGCTGGGCTCGATTGAACTGCAAGCCGTCCGGTTGACCAGGCCTGACCGGACGGCCCGCGCATCAACCTTCGGTGGTGGTATCGACGATCGGCGCTTCGGGGCCGTTCTTCTTCATCGATTCGATCGCGTTCTTGGCCGATGCCTTGCTGGCATAGCCTTCGGTCGAGAACATCACTTCCGAATTGTACTTGAACCGCACGCGGAACTCGCCGGCCTTGTCCTTGTAGATCTCGAAATGGTGCGCCATCGACTCGTCTCCCTCCAGAATGGGGCGAGAATATAAAATATGTTAGCCCGCTGCCAGCACAGTCAGCCGAAACGTGCGGGATTATACATTTGGCCATCCACCCCGCCGAGCATCGCATCGGGGGTGAGGCCGAGCAGCACGTTCGCGGCGAGGCGCGCGGCGGCGGGCGCGGTCTGGATACCGAAGCCGCCTTGCCCTGCGAACCAGAAAAAGGCCGGACTGTCCGCCGCATAGCCGATCAGCGGCAGCCGGTCGGGCGCAAAACTGCGCTGTCCCGCCCAGCGATGCTCGACCGCCTCGATCTTCCAGTCGACCACCTGGCTGAACCGATCGATCGCAATCGCTATGTCCAGCTCGCCGGGCGCGGTATCGCCGGGCGCTTCGGGCGTCTCGTCATGCGGGCTGAGCCAGAGCTTTCCGGCTTCGGGCTTGAAATAATAGTCGCCCCTGACCCCCAGCGTCAGCGGCAGATGCGCGACTGGCGCAGGATTGGTGCGCAGTTGCACGACCGTGCGGCGATAAGGCTGCACGCCGAGCGGACGCACGCCGCAGCGCTCCGCCACCGGATCGGCCCACGCTCCGGCGGCATTGGCGAGCCGGGTCGCGGTGACGGTCTGCCCGCCCAGCACCAGATGCCATTGCCCGCCCCGATGCTCGGCGCGCTCGAGCGGAGCCTTGAGCGCGATCTGCGCCCCGCCGCGCCGCGCGACCGAGAGGAACGCCTGGTGCAGCCCGCCGA
>CAXRCQ010000246.1:0-6449 GCA_964228845.1 Blastomonas sp. | reverse complement strand
GGTCAGCGACTGGCCGGTGCGGTTGGCGGTCTGGCGCGCGCTGAGCAGAAGCTGCAGCATGGCCTGGCCCAGCGCCGCGACATCCGACCCGTCGATGGTCACCGGTCCTGCCTTCAGCTTGTCGCGCAATTCGGCGTGCAGCGAGATCGCACTCGCGCGATCGCAGCGGCTGGGCAGAGTCACTTGATGCATCACCCTGAACTCCTGTTCCTCAGAATTCCGACCAGTCTTCCTCGGAAGTGGTTAAAGCGAGGTTACCCGTAACCATTGGCATTCTTGCGGCAGCCGAACGGCGGGCCGGTTTGGCGGCTGCAGTCGGCCGTGCCTGGACGACATTGCCGGTCTGGAACCGCTGTACGACTTGCGAAAGATCGGTGGCCTCTTCTGCCAGGCTGCGCGCCGCGGCATTCGATTCCTCGACCATCGCCGCGTTTTGCTGCGTCATCTTATCCATTTCGTTAACGGCCAGATTGACCTGCTGCAGACGCAGCGCCTGGTTCTGGGCGGAGGAGGCGATTTCGGACACGCGCGAATTGATCGCGGCCACCCGGTCGCTGATCTGGACCAGCACGGTGCCCGTTTCGTCGACCAGCGCCACGCCGTCGGATACGCCGGCGGTCGATGCCGTGATCAGCTCCTTGATGTCCTTGGCGGCGTCGGCCGAGCGCTGGGCCAGCGCACGCACTTCGTTGGCGACAACGGCAAAGCCCTTGCCCGCGTCCCCCGCACGCGCCGCTTCCACCCCGGCATTGAGCGCCAGCAGGTTGGTCTGGAAGGCAATGCCATCGATGACGTCGATGATATTGGTGATTTCGCTCGAGGATTTCTGGATCGCGCTCATCGCGGTGACGGCGCGGCGGACCACGGCCCCGCCATCGGTCGCGGCATTATGCGCCTCGCTGACCTGCTTGCCGACTTCCGCAGCATTCTGCGCGGTTTCCTGCACCATGCCGGTGACTTCGCGCATCGCGGCAGCGCTTTCCTCCAGGCTGGCGGCCTGCTGTTCGGTGCGGCTGGCGAGATCGTCCGATGCCGAGCGGATTTCCGACGCGCCATTGAGCACGTTCGATGCCGCGCTCGAGGTCTGGGTCAGCAGCTGGCAGAGCTGGCCCATGGTGTCGTTCAAGTTGGTGCGCAGCGAGTCATATTCGGCGTCGAAGCTCTGGTCGATCGAATAGGTCAGGTTGCCGTTCTTCATGTGCTGCAGGCCCGAGGTGATCTCCGATACCACGGTGCGCAGCACGGCATCCGCGCGGGCGCGCTCGGCGGCATTGTCCTTGAACACCAGCATCGCCTTGTTCATCCGGCCGACGCAGTCCTGGTGATCGACAAAGCTGATCGGGCTGGTCAGATCGCCAGCGGCGAGACCTTCCATGCGGACGACCGTCGTCACATAGGGGTCGCAGACTGCCTTCTTGGCATACAGGACGAAGGCCCCTACCGCCGCCAGCACGGCGAGTTCGCCGATCATCTCCCACAGGGCATCGGCCTTGCCGCCGAACAGCTCGATCGCGCTATGCGCTGCGGGAATGACGGCAATGGCCAACAGCACCCCCAGGATGATGTCGAACTTCTTGCGGATGGGATAATGAGCGTAAAAATCTTTAACCATAACGGCCCCCTCACGTGCCGGACTGTCAAGCCGGGATGACAGGGGCCTAAGCCCGCAATCGATAAGCAAGGGTTAATGGCAATCGGCCTGCTGGTTACTTTAATTGGGTGTCTTGTGTGGTGCGAGAGCTTCGCGAGCGACAAGTTCTCATTGCGCCAGAGTTTCGTTTTATCGATATTTGACTGCTGTGCGTTGGGTGATCCGGTTGGTCATTAAGGCGTGAAATCCTTGAATTTCAATCGCCCCCCAAAATGAGGGGGGAGTTTGTCGGGCGCTGATCTTTCCTCCGCGACGACAGCAACGATAAAGATCAGGATGCCCTCGATGCGGAGCGATTTCCGATCAACCGGCCCATGGCAGCAAGCTTGTAAAATTTTTTGGACACGGCACAGGTTCGTCCGATCTGGCCTTTCGGCCATGGTAAAACGCTAACCATGATTCGCGTTTTGCGATCGTCCGACCCGCTTCTTGCTCTGGTCGGTCGGATGGGCTGACAATCGAGTCTCCGCTCACCCGCGCTGCGTTCGATGCTGCTCGCGTTTGGTTTGCTGCGGCGCGCAATGCTGCTATCCCTTTTGCGACATTTTTCGGGGGAATGCGCGGATGGCTATCGAATTCGAGGTGAACGGCAAACCGGTCAGCGTCGAGACGGAGGCCGACACGCCCCTGCTCTGGGTGCTGCGCGAGGAACTCGAGCTCACTGGCACCAAATTCGGCTGCGGTATCGCGGCCTGCGGGGCGTGCTCGGTCCATGTTGATGGCGAGGTCACCCGCTCGTGCAGCGTCCCGCTTGCCGACATGGCGGGCAAGTCGGTCACCACGATCGAAGGGCTCAAGGCCGCCGACGGCACGCTGCACGCGGTGCAACAGGCGTGGATCGACGCGCAAGTGCCGCAATGCGGTTATTGCCAATCGGGCCAGATCATGGCGGCGGTCGCGCTGATTGAGCGCACCGGCAGCCCGAGCGACGAACAGATCGACGAGGCAATGACCAATATCTGCCGCTGCGGAACCTATCCGCGCATCCGCAAGGCCATTCTCGCCGCGACGGGCAAGGCGGCGGCCGCCGCGCCTGCTTCGGCCCCTGCGATGGGAGAGGCATGATGGCGGACAATCCCAATCCCGACATGCACCTTATGGAACCGGCGGCCAAGCCGAAGAAGAAGCGGGGCATCGTGCGGCGCGCGTTTCTGGTCGGCGGTGCGCTGCTGGTCGGCGGCGGCGTGTTTGGGGTCTATTGGTCGGATCGCTCGGCCAATGCCCGCGCCAAGGCGCTGACCGAGACGGGCAACGACCATAACTTCCTCAGCTGGATGAAGATCGCCGAGGACGACACGGTCACGGTCTATTCGCCGCATATCGATTTTGGCCAGGGCACGCATACCGCGATGGGGCAGATGCTCGCGGACGAGCTTGATGCCGACTGGTCCAAGGTGAAGGTCGAACAGGCCCCGGCCGATCTCTCCTTCGCCAATACCGCGCTGGGGCGCGGCTTTCTTGCTGCTACCGTCCCTGCACCCGGGCTCGTTGACGCGGTTCCGAATGCGGTTCTGGCGATGCTGGCGCGATCGATGCCGATTCAGATTACCGGCGGCTCGTCCGCCGTGCGCTTCACCGGCCAGGTCGGGATGCGCGTGGTGGGGGCCTCCGTGCGTCTGGCGCTGATCGAGGAAGCGGCGGATCGGCTGGGGGTTCCGGCCAGCGAGCTGACCACGGCAGACAGCAAGGTGATCCATGCCAGATCGGGCAAGTCGCTGCGCTATGGCGAATTGGCCGCTGGTGCCGCCGAACGATCGCTCACCGGATCGCCCGAGCTCAAGACGCGCAAGGATTACAAGCTGATCGGCAAGCCGGTGTCGCGCATCGACATTCCCGCCAAGGTCGATGGCAGCGCGAAATACGGCATCGACCTGATCCTGCCCGACATGCGCGTGGCGACCATCGCGGCAGCGCCGGTGCGCGGCGGCAAGCTGGTGTCGGTCGACGAAAAGCCCGCGCTGGCAGTGGCGGGTGTCGAGAAGGTCGTGAAGCACGACGATGCGGTCGTCGTCGTCGCGAAGCGCTACTGGCAGGCGCTCAAGGGGCTGCAGGCGCTGACCCCGAAATTTTCCGATGGCGGGCACGGCAATCTGACCAGCGAGACGATTCATGCCGAGCAGGTCAAGCTGCGTCAGACCGGCGAGCCCGAGGGCGAGGCGGGCGATGGCGATGTCGATGCCGCGTTTGCCGCGCCGGGCGCCAGGGTCGTCACCGCCGATTATCGCGTGCCCTTCCTGCACCATGCGATGATGGAGCCGTTTGCGCTGACCGGGCATTACAGGGACGGCAAGCTGACGCTCTGGGGCGGCTTGCAGGATCCGTTGAGCACGCGCGCGCGCGCCGCCAAGGCCGCCGGGCTGGGCATGGACGATGTCGTGTTCAACCCGATGATCATGGGCGGCGGCTTCGGTCGCCGCTTCCCCGACGTTGCCGAGATCATCGACCAGGTGGCGCTGCTCGCCAGGCAGGTACCCTATCCGGTCAAGCTGATCTGGAGCCGCGAGGAAGAGGTGCGCCATGGCACCTATCGCCCGCAATCGTCGAGCCAGTTCAAGGCGGCGCTGGGCACAGACGGCAGGATCGCCGCGTGGAAGGCGGATTATGTGCAGAGCGAGAGCGCCGAGGGCGAGGTCACGTTCATCTATGATGTGCCCGCCGTTTCGCGCCGCCATTTCAAATATCAGTCGAACCAGAATGACGGGCCCTGGCGCTCGGTCAACTCGACCCAGTTCGGCTTCTACAACGAAAGCTTCATGGACGAACTGGCGATGGAGGCAGGCGAGGATCCCTATCGGTTCCGCCGCAAGCACCTGGCGGAAGGATCGCGCCACCGCGCGGTGCTCGACATGGTGGCCAAGCGGTCGGGCTGGGGTACGCCGCTGCCCGAAGGCACCGGACGCGGCATCGCTATCGTCGAAAGCTTCGGCACGATCGTCGCCGAGGTGGTCGAGGCGACGGTCAGGGAAGATGGCAGCCCGAAGGTGCTCAAGGCCTGGGCGGTGGTCGATTGCGGTACCACGGTGAACCCGCTCAATGCCGAAGCGCAGATTGCGGGCGGGCTGATCATGGGGCTGTCCTCGGCGCTCGGTGAGCAGATCACCATCGACAAGGGCGCCGTGGTGCAGAGCAATTTCAGCGATTATCCGCTGATCAAGCTCGCCGATGCACCGCCGCAGGTCGATGTGCATTTCATCGAAAGCGGCGCGAAGATCGGTGGCATAGGTGAGCCGGGCGTGCCACCCGCGACGCCTGCGCTGGCCAATGCGCTGTTCGCCGCGACCGGCAAGCGCATCCGCAGCCTGCCGATCCTGACCCAGGCCAAGGCCTGAGCCGGACGAACGCCATGCCGCTATCGGGATGGCGCGCGCTGGTGCTGGCGGCAGGGGCGGGGAGCCGCTTTGGCGGCGGCAAGCTGCTCGCGCCACTGGCGGGGGTTCCGCTGGTACGGCGAACTGTCGAGGCGGTTCTGCCAGCAGGGTTCGACGAAGTGCTTGTCGTTACCGGCGCACGTTCGGCGGAGGTAGGAGAGGCGCTGGCCGGACTGGACTGCCGCCTGGTCGAGGCGCGGTCCTGGGATCAGGGTATGGCCGCTTCGATCCGAGCCGGTATCGCGGCGCTCGATCAACAGGGTAATGGCCTCTTCCTGTTTCTGGGCGACATGCCCTTGGTTCCGGTGAAGCTGTGCGCCGCGCTCGCCGGAATGGCCGAAGCCTCGGGATTTGCTGCGCGTCCCGTGGTGCAGGGCAGGCCGGGCCACCCGGTCTGCTTCACCGCCGCGGCACTGCCCGAACTCGCGCAGCTGCAAGGCGATAGTGGTGCGGGCGCGCTGCTCAGGCGCAGGCGCGGCGATATCGCCTATCTCGACACGACCGACATCGGGGCGGTGCTCGATATCGACGATGCGGCCGCGCTGGTGGAGGCCGAGCGGTTGTGGAATTCGCGCGCGATTTCGGCCACGACCGAAAGCGCGATGTCGCGCGGAGCCTTGCCGAAACCCTGAAGCCCGATCGGCGCATGGAGGCGGGCGATGCGGTCATCGCTGACACCATGGTCGCGCAAATGCGCGCGGCGCATGTCGAGCCGCACCCGCGCGCCGATCGCGCCGACATAAAAGGCGTCCGACATCAGCGCTGCCGCCAGCGCGGTCTCATCGTCCTCGCGGTCGTGCGTCAGCACCGCGACCGCGGTCCAGCGATCGGAGGCGATCTCTGCCAAAGCGATCGCTGCCGCCGAACGGTGGTAGCCGATTCCCTGCATCGGCGCGTCTTGCGGACCATTGGGCGTGACCAGCACGACCTCCATGCCCAGCGCCTGGCCGAGCGTTGCGCAGGCAAGCGCGGTGGCATCCTCGCCGATCAGCACCAGCTTGAGCACCGGCAGATCGGTGCGGACATAGCGCGTGCCGTCCCAGGCGAAAGGCTCGCTCTCGTTCGCCACTCCCGCCGAGCGACTTGCACCGTCGCTGAACCAGCAGACCGGGTGCCTCGCGGCAAAACCGTCCAGCACTGCGCCGATGGCGGGATCGTCGATCGCCAGCGGCTCGACCAGCACCGAGATGCCGGTACCGCAGGCCAGACGGATGTCGATCCAGGGGCTGCCTTCGCCATAGCGGAGCAGCCTCGGCTGTCCCTCGGCCATCGCTTCGCGGGCGTGCCGGGCGACATCGGCCTCGATGCAGCCGCCGGACAGATAGCCCCATTGATGCGTCGGGGTGACCAGCATCTGCGCACCGATTTCGCGCGGGGCCGGGCCCGAGGCTTCGACCAGTGTGGCGATCGCATGCGCAACCCGTTCGGCG
>CAXRCQ010000245.1:0-7082 GCA_964228845.1 Blastomonas sp. | reverse complement strand
TCGTCGACCTGGAAGCGCATTTCGGGGGTGTTGATCATCGGCGCCATCGACCCGCGCATCTCGGTGACCGACTTGCCCAGCAGCGTCTGCGCCTCGATCAGCCGGACCGCAGCATAAAGCGCGTCGTCATAGCCGTAATAGCGGTGCTTGAAGAACACATGGCCGCTCATCTCGCCCGCCAGCGGGCAGCCGGTTTCCTTCATCTTCGACTTGATAAGGCTGTGCCCGGTCTTCCACATCAGGGGCTCGCCGCCGAGCTCGCTCACCTGGTCGAACAGCGCCTGGCTGGCCTTCACATCGGCGATGATCGTCGCGCCCGGAACGTCTTTCAGCACCGCTTCGGCGTAAATGCTCAGCAGCTGATCGCCCCAGATGACGCGGCCCTGGCCGTCGATCGCGCCGATCCGGTCGCCATCACCATCGAAAGCCACTCCGAAATCGAGCTTCTTTTCCGCGACGAGCGCCTTGAGATCGGCGAGATTCCTTTCCTCGGTAGGATCGGGATGATGATTGGGGAAATTGCCGTCAACGTCCGTGAACAGCGTGAAATGCTCGCCGGGCAAGCGCTCGACCAGCTTTTCCACCGCCGGGCCTGCCGCACCGTTGCCGCAGTCCCAGCCGATGCGCGCGGCGGTGCCGCCAAAGTCCTCGACGAGCCGGTCGACATAGCGATCAAGGATGTCGATGGACCGCGAACTGCCCGAGCCATCCGCCCAGTCGCCCGCCGCCGCCATCTCGCCGAGCTTGCGGATATCCGCGCCAAAGAACGGGCGGCCCTGAAAGACCATCTTGAAGCCGTTGTAATTGGCGGGGTTATGGCTGCCGGTTATCTGGATGCCGCCATCCGCCTCTTCCAGCACTGACTCGGCATAATAGAGCATCGGGGTCGGCCCCATGCCGACGCTGACGGCATCGACACCGCTGTCGTTGAGCCCGCGGATCAGCGCGGCTTCGAGCACCGGGGAGCTTACCCTCCCATCATAGCCGACCACCACGCACTTGCCGCCCGCGCGCGCGATCAGCGTCGCAAAGCCGCGACCGATCGCATAGGCATCCTCCTCGCTCAGCGTCTCGCCGATGATCCCGCGGATGTCATATTCGCGAAGGCTGGTAGGGTGAAATTGATGGGTCATGAAAAGGGTCAGCTTCCAGGGGGCTATGCTCATTCGTTTCTTCAGGCGAACGGAGCATTTGAGGCATGTAGGTCTGCGTCGTTACCGCCGTGCCTGCCGAATTTCAACTTGGTTATCCATGGTAGTGCAGCGCAGCATCGGCTGCACAAAAAGACCCCCGGAAGCCTGACGGATTCCGGGGGCTATGATGTGCCCGTCCGCAAGGAACGGGCGCAGGCGTCGTGGAAGATCAGAAGCTGGCGGTGAGCAGGATGCCGATGCGCCGAGGGGGACGCAGCCCGGCGACGAAATTGCGCCGCAGATCGGCATTGGCATCGGCATAGCGCAGGATCTGCGCCACCGAATCCTCGTCGAACAGGTTGCGGGCATAGAGCATCACGCGGTAGCGGTCGCTCTGCACGCCGAGCCGCGCATCGACCACCACCGATCCGCCGGTTTCGGCAAAGTTCAGCACCTGATCGAAGCTCGTCGAGACCATGTTGACGTTGCTGCCGACGAAGAAGTTCCAGTCGTCGCTGATCGGATTGCGATAATCCATGTCGACGAACACCGTGTGCTCTGGCGCGCGCGGAATGCGCTTGCCGCGGATCGCGCCGAAGCGCGACTGGCAGCCGGTGACCGCGGGGAATTCGTCGCCCAGCGAGCAGTTGACCAGGCCATCATCGGCGACATCGTTGATCAGGCCGAGATTCTCGTCGGTGCCGCGGGTGAACTTGGCATCCACATAGCTGTAGTTGGCGGTGACGGTGAAGTTGCGCACCGGGCGGATCAGCAGCTCGAGCTCCGCGCCGTTGATCCGGGCATCGCCGCCATTGCGGGTCAGCGAGACCTGGTTGGGCGGCACAGAGACGTTCTGGGTGATCTGATAGCCGCGCACTTCGGTATGGTAGAGCGCCAGGTTCGCGGTCAGCTTGCCGTCGAAGAACGTGTTCTTGGTGCCGATTTCATAGGTCTTGTTGTCTTCGGGCTGGAAGGTCGGGAAGCCCGCCAAAATCGCCTGGTTGCTGTTGAAGCCGCCGGGCTTCTGGCCCTCGGCATAGACCGCGTAGAACAGGTTCTCGGGCGTCGCCTGCCAGCTCAGGGTGAAGCGGGGCGTGAATTCCTTGAACGTCGCCTGCACGATGCGCGGGGCGGGGATGGCCTGGCCGTTGTTGAAGGTCAGCGTCGACTGCCGGATCTTCTCTTCGGCATAACGGCCCTCGGCGGAGAAGGAGAGCGTGTCGGTAATGTCGAACGTCGCCGATCCGAAGATCGCCTTGTTCTCGATGTCGAACGAGTTGACGTTGCGCGACTCGGGCAGGTTCGCAGCGGTCACCGTGACCGGTGTGAACACGCCGCAAAGCGGAAGCTGCGCGCACAGCGAAGCGGTCGCCGCATTGGCATTGGCTTGGGCACGCGCGAGCGAGCCCGGCGGCACCACACGGGTGTCGCGGGTGACATCGCTCTGGTCGAAATAATAGCCGCCCAGCATCAGTTGAAGCCGCTCGCCCTCATAGGCGAGGCGCAGTTCCTGCGACCAGTCGTCGGTCACCTGGCGGTTGGAGAAGGTGAAATCCTGCACCGAGGTGGCAAAGGCGGTGTAGCGCAGGGTCCGGGGAGGCGTGACCGGCGCCGGGGCAGGGCCCGTCGGGCCGAAGGCGAAGATCACGAGGTTGAAGCTGTTGGGCGAATAATCGCCATCGGTCTTCACGTCGGCGGTACGGCGGTTATAGCCGGTCAGGCTGGTCAGCGTGAGATTGTCGGTAAAATCGAAATCCATGCGAAAACCGGCATTGAGCGTCTTCGATTCCAGCCCAACATTTTCCGGATCTACGAACTGGCGGCGATAGTCGGTATTGACCTGTTGCGGCTGGATGACGCCGCAGAAATACCGCCTCTGGCCGCGATAGAGCGTGCCGTTATCGGGGAAGCAGTTATTGGCATTGGCGCTCTGCGCGAAGATCGCGGGCTGGCCATCATCGATCACATTGTAATTGGCGCGCAACGAGGCGCGGAAGGGGCCGCCATTGTTGAATTGCAGCATGCCATAGCCCGAATAGCTCTGCTGCTTGCCGATGCGGGTGCCGTCGAACGCGTTGCGGAACGCGCCGGCATTGTCGAGCACGCGCCCGCCGACCACGATGCCCAGGCCGTCTGCGAGTGGTCCGCGCAGGTTCGCAGTCGCCTCGTAGCGGTCGTCCTCGGCCAGATCGACCTGGACGCGGCCGGTCCATTCGGTGCTCGGCATCTTCGAGATGAGGTTGATCGCGCCCGAATAGGTGTTGCGGCCATAGAGCGCCGATTGCGGCCCCTTGACGACCTCGAACCGCTCGACGGTATCGACGTCATAATCGGCGAGCGAGCCGGAATAGTAGATGCCGTCGATGAAGAAGGCGACGCCCGACTGGCCGAGGATATTGGCCTGGCCGCGGATCACCGGGCGGTTGGCATCGCGGCCCAGCGTGTCGTCGAAGACCAGGCCGGGCACGGTCTTGGCGACGTCGGTAAGGTTGTCGAGGCCCAGCTTGTCGATGGCCGCAGCGGTGACGACCGAAACGGTGGTCGGCGCCTCCTGCAGCGTTTCCTCGGTCTTGCGGGCGGTGACGATGATCACGTCGCTGTCGCTGGCAACGGCGCCCGGCGCGGCCTCCTGCGCCAAAGCGGGCACGCTGGTCAGCGCGGTAACGGCCAGCAGGCAGGCCTTGTAGTTTCGTGTCATCGATAGTCCCCTCTCGTCTCGGTCTTCTGACCTCCCTTGTCCGGACAACATCGCCCGAATGACCGGAATTTGTCCAGACAAATTTTGTCCGACCTGCGAATTGCATGATCTGTGTTGCTTGAATACGACACCATCGGACATGGTTCGCGCCGCCCGCCGGGCGAGGTCACGTCCGCATCCCGTCCAGAAACTTGCACGATGCCGATTGACAAGGCAGATTTGTCCGGACAAGTTGAAAGAAAAACAGACGTCAGGCGGATCGACACAACCGGACATTCAGGGAGAATTGACGATGATCAGCTTACGCTTGGCGGCGACCGCCTCGGCGCTTGCCATTGCCCTTGCCACCCCGGCTTTCGCCCAGAACGGAGAGCAGGCGGGGGCCACCGAATCGGAGGAACAGCAGGGCCTTTCCGAAATCATCGTCACCGCGCAGCGCAGGCAGGAAAGCGTGCAGGACGTGCCGATCGCGATCAGCGCGTTCACCGCTGAACAGCTGCGCGATCAGGGCGTGTCGAACACATTGCAGCTGGGCCAGTATGTCCCCAATCTGGTGGCGCAGAACAACACTGGCATCGGATCGGCCAACGCGTACTTCCTGCGCGGCCTGGGTTCGACCGAAACGATCGCGACCTTCGATCCGCCGGTCGGCACCTATGTCGATGATATCTATCTCTCGCGCCAGAATGCGAACAACCTCTCGCTGTTCGATGTGGCGCGGGTCGAGGTGCTGCGCGGGCCGCAGGGCACGCTGTTCGGCCGCAACACCACTGGCGGTGCGATCAACGTCATCATGGCGGATCCCGGCGACACGATCGGCGGTTATGCGGAGCTTGGCTATGGCCGCTACGACCGCAAGCTCGTGCGCGGATCGATCGACCTGCCACTCGCCGATTCGCTGGCGATCAAGGTTTCGGGCTACTGGCAGGACGATGACGGCTATGTGAAGAACGTCACCACCGGCGAACGGCTCAACGACGATGACGGCTGGGGCGTGCGGCTGGGCGTGAAGGGCGAGCTTGCCCCCTGGGCGCGCTGGCGCGCGAGCTATGCGCATATCGTTTCGGAAGGCGAGAACACGCTCAACTTCACCTGCAACCCGGCCAATCCGACCGATTGCAAGGGCCGCTTCTCGACCACGGGCCTTAGCGAGAATCCGCAGACCGCGACACCCTTTGCGCCTCTGGTCATCCAGGGCCGCAAGGCCAGCTATGGCAATGGCCAGAAGGCGGATACCGACCTCATCACCTCGAACCTGTCGTTCGACATTGCCGACAAGACGACGCTGAGCCTCATCACCGGCTATGTCAGCCTGACCCAGCAGTTCGCGCTCGATTTCTTCGACGGGCGCGGCGGTCCTTCGGTCAGCGTGCCTTTCCCGCCCGTTCGCGGTTTCGCGCGCGGTGGCTTCACCATCATCAACGACGGCAGCCACGAGCAGTTCACCCAGGAGGTGAAGCTCGACGGCAGCCTGGGCAACGGGCTCGTCGATTATGTCGCCGGCTTCTTCTATATCGACGAGCGCAACCGCACCAATCTGGCCGATGTGTTCTCGATCTCGCCGGCTGCGGCGCTGCTGCTGGGCGACCGCATCGTCCGCAATACGACCAAGGCCTATGCCGGCTATGTCCAGGCCGACCTCAACATCACCGAGCAGCTCAAGCTCACCGCCGGTGTCCGCTATACCGACGAGACCAAGAATGTCTCGATCAGCGACAACCGCGCAACCTGCAACGACGGCACGATCGAGGCGACGTGCATGGCCAATGTAAATCTGCGCGCGGCCAATGGCGTGGTGATCCCGCGCCGCCAGAACGTGAAGATCTGGACCCCGCGCTTCGCCATCAACTACAAGCCCGATGACGATATCCTGCTGTTCGCCTCGGCGACGCGCGGCTTCAAGTCGGGCGGCTGGAACGCGCGCGCGACCGCACCCAGCCAGTTCCTGCCGTTCGACGAGGAACGGGTCTGGAGCTATGAGGCGGGGGTGAAGAGCGAGCTCTTCGACCGCAGGGTGCGCGCCAATATCACCGCCTTCTGGATGGATGTCAGCGATCTGCAGATTCTCGCCGGTCTGCTCAACCCGGCCACCGGAGCGATCACCTTCCTGACGCGCAACTTTGCCGACTATCGCAACAAGGGTATCGAGGCCGAACTGACCGTCGCGCCGGTCGATGGCCTCACGCTCTATGCCAATATCGGCTATCAGGACGACAATTACCGCGTGCCCAATGCGCCCGCCGGAACCGATATCTACGGCATCCAGAACGTCCAGGCGCAGCTTGCCGCCTGCCGCGCGCAACTGGCCGCCGGGCAGATCCCGGCCAGCGCCAACTCGGCACCGGCGGGCCAGCCGGTGAACAATGCACCGGCCTGCGCCGCCGGGATCGTCACCGCCAATGGTACGATCTCGACCCCGGTGCGCACGCCCGACTGGTCGCTGGCGATCGGCGGCAGCTATCGCGCGCCGCTGGGCGATAGCGGACTGACGCTCGTCCCCTCGATCAACGCCAGCTATCGCTCGAAACAGGAAGTCGCGATCGCCAACCTGTCGATCTACGACCAGCCGGTGACGCGTGGCGGTCGCACCACGCCCGCCAATCCGTTCGGCGACGGCGCGTTCATCACCGGGTCGGAAAGCCCGGCGGCATGGCTGGTCAATGCAGGGCTGGCGCTCAACGGTCCCGATGACCGCTGGCAGCTGGCCGTGGAATGCACCAACTGCTTCAACGAGGAATTCATCCAGTCCTCGCTGTCCAACTACAGCTATCTCAACCAGCCGATGATGTGGACGGTGCGGGCGCGGTACAATTTCTGATCGCGCGGCCTTGCCATCGGGCGGATGGAGCATCGCGCAACTCTGTGCGATGCTCCGCCCCGGCCTGGAATCTACATTCGCGCTGGACTGACGGGAGCGACGCATTGGCAAGCAGGACAGACGAACGGGCAGCAGGCATTGCGGCAACCCCGCGCAGCGAGTTTGCGGGCGGATGGAAGGTGCTGCTCGCCGGGGTGATCGGCGTCGCCTGCGGGGCCTCGCCGATCCCGTTCAACGTCATCGGTTTCACCATCGCCCCCCTGTCGAAGGAATTCGGCTGGACCAACACCGAGATCCTGACGCCGATCACCATTTTCGGGGTGGTTGCAGCGTTGCTCGCCCCCGTCTTCGGCTGGCTCGCCGATACCTATGGCGTGCGGCGCATCGCGCTGTGGTCGCTGTTTGCGTTCGGGGTGACTTTCGCGCTGCTGTC
>CAXRCQ010000244.1:0-13807 GCA_964228845.1 Blastomonas sp. | reverse complement strand
GATAATGACGGCCTTGCTGTCCGTAAAATTCGCTCTGCTTAGGATTTTCCGAAAGTTCCTCCTGAATGTCCGGTGGCAGATGCTGTTGGCCGCGATATATGGTGACGGTAGGATTGTTCGGCGTCGTCAGCGCGCCCGATCTGCGCCATGCGGCTGTCTGAAAAGCGACCTCTTGCGACAGCCTCTCGCGAAACAGCCGGTCTTCGGTGGTATAAGCGATGGCAAAGGCGGCGAGGCCGAAGATCGCGCTTGTCGCAATCACGCTGCCTATGATCGTGAGAACAATGCGCCCGCGCAGGCTGTGCCGCCTTCCTCTCACCGTGCAACCTTCAAGCGAAACCCGATACTATGTACGGTCTCGATGATGGGGACGTCGAAAGGCTTGTCGACCACCTGGCGCAGCAGGTGCAGATGCGCGCGCAGCGAGTCGGACGAGGGCGGTTCATCCCCCCAGAGGCGCGAAGTCGCCTCATCACGGCTGACAGGATTGGGCCACGCTTCTGCCAGCAGCAAAAGCAGTTCCCACAGCAGCGGAGTGAGGCGCAGCGGCTGCCCGTCCCGGGTTGCGATGCGTGCCTGACGGTCGATGGTCAGCGGGCCGACCACGAAGCGATGCGACTGGCCCAGCTGCGGTCGCAAGGTCAGCGCGGCCACCCGCGCGGCAAGCTCTGCCAGTGAGAAGGGCTTGACGAGATAATCATCAGCGCCATGCGCAAATCCCGCCAGCTTGTCATCGAGCGTATCGCGCGCGGTGAGCATCAATATGGGTATGCGGCGGTCCGCGCAGCGGCGAAGCTCGCTGCAGACGCTCAATCCGTCGCGGTTCGGCAGGGCCAGATCCAGCAGCAGGATGTCGATCGGGCGCACCAGCGCTTCGCGAAGCCCCGACTCGCCATCCGCAGCATAATGCAGTCGGTGCCCAAGCGCCTCGAGATAGTCGATGATGTTGCTGGCCAGATCGGGGTTGTCCTCCACCAGCAGAATGTCGAAGCTTTTGCTCAAGAGCAGTTTCCCGGCTGTTACTTCCGCCTCATGGCGCGCCCTGTGTCAAAGGAACGTCAAACCGCGTTTCACATCTGCATGACATCCGGTGTGCGAATGCTGCCAGCATCAACAGCTTGTGAAAGGGTAGAAGATGCTGCTGCGGATAACAACGGTGCTGACGTGCACGCTCGCTTTGCTGCTGTTTGCGCCTGTTCATGCTATCGCCGCTCAGAACAACCGCGTCCTGCTGGTCGTCAGCGGTCATGGACTGGAAGAGGGCAAGGCGCGCCCCGGCTTCGAAATGGACGAGCTCACCCAGGCCTATGCCGTTTTCGCGGACAATGGCCTGCAGGTCGACATCGCCAGCCCAGCGGGCGGGGTGGTCGTGGCGGACAAGTTTGATCGCGACAAGCCCTATAACGAGCGGTTCCTCGCCGATCCGATCGCCACCGCGAAGCTGAATGCCACCCTTTCGGTCGCGAGCCTCGACAAACAGAACTATGCGGCAATTTTCATCATCGGCGGCAAGGGCGCAATGTTCGATCTGCCCGTCGATGTTCAACTGAAGGCGCTGCTGGCACAGACCTATCAGGCCGGAGGGGTCATCGGCGCTGTCTGCCATGGTCCTGCAGTCCTGATGAACATCTCGCTGCCAGGCGGCGTGTCGCTGCTTGAGGGACGCTCGGTCACCGGATTTTCAAACGAGGAAGAAGCGCTGTTCGGAAAGGGCTGGGCGCGGGCGTTTCCCGTTCTTCTGGAAAACGGCCTGCGCGGATCAGGTGCACAGTTCAGCGACGCCCCGATGATGCTGAGCCATGTCGTCACGGATGGCCGGCTGGTGACGGGGCAGAATCCATATTCGACCGCTGCAGCAGCAGAAGCGGTGATCAGGGCGATGGGACGGATACCCGCGCCGCGCCAGCCATGGGCGGATGAGCGCAGCATCGCGTTGCTCGGCGAGATGCTGACCGACGGCAAAGAGGCAGCGCTCGCGACATTTGCCACGGATCCGACGCTGTATGATGTTCCACTGATCGCGATGTGGGGATATTACCGAGCGCAATCGGCGGGATCAGACCGCGATGTGCTCGCCAATGCGGTCGAAGTCATGGAACTGGCCCTGCCCCATTTCAATCGTCCGGAACTGGTTTCCGCCATCGCCGAGGGTCGCAGCAAACTTGCAGCGATGCCGTAACGCCGTCGCGGCCTTGCCATTGCTGATCTGTTATCTTCGGCTCGGCTCGAGCCAGAACCGGGGACAGCATCACTACAGTGTTGATCGTCTATCGGTTGAGACCAGAAATAGAACATTGTGCTTTCCCTCAGGACAAGAAGGGGCAACATGAGAAACATCTCAAAAGTAGCTGGCTTGATCGGCGCCATTGGAGCGATGCTTTCTTTCCCTGCGCACGCGCAATCCTACGCCCAGGTCTTTGCCGAGCTTGAGCAAGCCGTGACGGAGAATTTCTACGATCCGCATTTCGGCGGCCGCAACTGGCGTGAAATCGCTGATCGATATCGTTCGGAGATGGCCAATGTCAAAACCGATTCAGAGTTTCAGCGTCTCGGACAGCGGATGCTGAATGAGCTGGGCGTATCGCATGTTGTTCTGCACCTGCCGGGGACGAACCGGCCTACCATGGGACTTGGTGCGCGTTGGGAACGGATAGGATCATATGACGTCGTGGTCGATATCGATCCGGCATCAGGTGCGCGCGCGGCGGGGCTCAGGATTGGTGACCGTATCCTCAACCCTGAGGCGATCCGTGGCCCGCGGCAGGAAGCGGCTCTGCTGGATGTCGAGCGCTGCGATGGAAGTCACGCCCAACTGACCGTTCTGCGGGAATCTGCCTACTGGCCGCCGCGCGAGAAGACGATCTCGTGGAGTGTACTGCGGCGCGGGGACGGCCGGACGGTCGGCTATATCCGGGCAGACCGGTTCGGCGACGATGCTGCCGATCTGGTCGATGAGGCCATGGAGACGGTCGGTTCGACCGACGGCCTGTTGATCGATATTCGTAACAACAGCGGCGGAAATGCCTCTGCACTGCGCCTGCTGGGATATTTCGCCGACCCAGGACCCGGCATCGCCCTGCTGTCGCGGCCCTTTCTTGAAAAGCTTGACGGACCGGTCGAGGCATCGGACCTGGCCAATATCCACCGCGTGTCACGCGCCTACACGACCGAAGCGATCTTCGACGCCGTCAGGCAGGGGAAAGGTGCCGTGATGCTGATGATAGAAGATCTGGGAGAGCGCCGCTATCGCAAACCGGTGGTAGTGCTGATCGGACCGGAAACGGGAAGCGCAGCGGAAGGGTTCGCTTGGGGCCTGCGCGAACAGACGAAGGCTGTCCTGGTCGGCCGCGATACCGCCGGTGCCCTGCTCAGTTCCCAGCCGTTTGATCTGTCTTTAGGATGGCGGGTGACATTGCCCGTGCATGGCAATTGGGGGCCGGATGGACGCGATTTCGGTGATCGCGCTGTCCCGCCGCATATGACCACCGAGCTGACGCGTGAAGCTGTGTGCCGTGGTGAGGATTTCGACCTGGCAACCGCTACAGGCGTGCTGGAAAGCGCCTGGAAGGCGGGTCAATGACGACAGAAACGCAACAGCACATGGCGCGCGCTTTGCGGCACACCGACCCTTTCCTTTTCCGAACCCTGGCGTCAGCATTTCACAACCCATTGGACCTTCATGCTGGGGTTGGAAGCGATCGACTTGTGCGTCGCTGCAAGCCAACTGTCACGAAACCATCTTGCTCGGGTCATCTGCAGGGCCGGAGCTCGATTCCGCAAGCCGAATGACGGCTTTCGGCCGTCGCAGACTTTCAGCCTGATCACTGGCAATGACCGAGTCGGGGTCGAACTTCCGTCGGACGCGTGCGCGGGATCGGGGGACAAAACTGTCGTTTCAGGCATACCTGTAAAGCGGCAGGTCTTTCCCCAAGATCCAACGCTCAGGTCTTTTCTGATTGGTCTCGCACCCCGACGACGGCAGGGCTGCTTGCGGACAGGCTCACGGAAAGCGCGAGATTCACCGCGCACACTGTGCTGGAAAGCACGCTTCGCTTCGCTTAAGCCAAATCGATTTCGGCCGAGCTCAATCAAGGACCTGGCGATGACGGGATGGGACATGCAATGCAGTGTGCTGGCAGGCCTCGCCCTGCTCTGCGGCACGGGTGCGAGCGCCCAGACAGTCATTGCCGACGGGCTGACTGTACCGGAAACGATCTACGCACAGACCGAAACTCGCTTTGCGCAAGCGCATCAGCAGACCTATGGCGGTGATGACGAATACTCCCCGCCACCCGCTCCACTGCCATCATCGTTCATGTTCCGTCCGGTAGACGTGAATGCCGACGGGCAGCCCGACTGGCTGGTCGATTTCTATCGCGGCAGTCACGGCCTTGCCGCATTCTGCGGTACCGGCGGTTGCCTGCAGGAGCTGTACGTTTCCAGGCCCGATGGCACGCATGCCCTTGGCCTCTCAGCGCAAACGGTCAGCCTCGAGATCCGCAAACGCAGCGGACAGATGCCGCTGGTGGCACTCTCTGTTCACGGCATCTATTGCAACGGTACCGGCGGCGACGACTGCCGCATTGGCCTGGAATGGTCACCGCGCACCGGGGCGCTCGTTCCAGTGGCAAGCGAAACGACCACGGCCTCGATCAGCGGCTTCAACCCGCTGAAGCAATCGCCCCCCGCCCCGCCCAGGGAAGTGCTGCGCAAGCTGGAGGACGACCGCAAGACCTGCGAGGCGGCTGGCATGGTTCTGTCGGAGGAACTTGCCGGGGAAAACACCTACCCGCTGCTCGACTTCAACGATGACGGCATCTCGGATTGGTTCGTCGAGGCCTATTGCGAACCTCCCGAACCTGCAGAGGGAAATGACGCCGAGCCAGCTGCCGAAGCCGCACAAGGCCAGGTGCCGCAGCTTGCGGCAGCGCTCTACCTCAGCCGCAAGCAGGAATTTGTCGAGGCCGTCACGACTTCCGGAGGATATGCTGTCTTTCTCTCCACCGGCCGCCCCGTCTTCGTGGTCGGGGCAGAACAGAGCGATTGCGCGGCTGAGATGGCCGGCGACTGCCCCGCGCGGACCTATATATGGGATGCTGCTTCCGGCACGATGCGCCGGATCGAGATCGCGCCGCTATCCGGTGAGGAGCAACGGTCCTTGGAAGCGCTCGAAGCCCAGGTTCTGGCCGATCGGTGGCCGCTGGACGCGTCCCCGGCAATCCTGGATCAGGCCCGCAGTCTGCAAGCCGGCCTGGCGCAAACCCGCCCGCCCAACGATCTCGATCTCGCCCGTGCGAGGTTCGCGCTGGGTGCGCTGTTGCTCGTTCAAGGCGACAGGCGCGCCGCCGAGGGCATGTTGCGCCTTTCCGCCGACGCTCTGCACAGCCTCGGGATCGGGCAGAACGCTCGGCTTGCGCGAGCGAGGACGCTGCTGGCAAGAGCCATAGATGCGCCCGAACGGGTCGAGGAGCGCAGCGCCATGGCGCGCGGGGCTTTCTACGCACTTGAAGAAGGACCGCAAACCGCATGGCTGCGCAATCGCGCCGCAGAGATGCTCATCCCGGCCTATTACCGGACGTCCAATTTTAGTCTCAATGCCGCGGAGCTCGAGGACTTCAGCGCCGCGGGGGCAGGCCGTGGACCCGACAGCTGGGCCGGCCCTGCCGATTTCACCCGCTATGCCGCCGGCCTTGCACGGCACGAATTCCGCTGGGACGATGCCATCGCTCTGGGTCAGGCGCTTGTCGCCGGCCCCCACGCCGAACAGGCCGATCATGCTCATCTTGCGAGCGATCTCGCCACGGTCGCACGGCTCGACGAGGCCGAGAGCGTTGCCCGCAAATCTGTGGTGATTGCCGAAACGACAGTCGGCCGAGATCATGTGCAGGCGCTGCGTGCGCAGTCCGATCTTGGCGCGATCCTGCTGCAGGCGGGCAAGATCGATGAGGCAGAAGGCATTTTGCAGAGCGTCGTGGCGCGGATGGATGCATCGTCCGCAATCAGTCACGATCTTCCGCTTGCGCTGCGCCGTCTGGCCGATTGCGCTCTGGTGCTTGGCCGCGTGACCGAAGCCGAGCCCCTGCTGGAGCGCGCGCTAGCGGCCGAAGCGGAGCTGCTGGACCGTTTCATTCTGGCCGATGAGTATGATGATTTTGCTGCGACCCGCGCGCTGGCCAGGGTTCAGGTCCTGACGGGCAAGGGACGCAAGGCGGCACAGGCGCTGGCAGCATCGCTGGCGCAAATCAACAATGAAACGCCTGCGACGCTCGACCTGCTGCTGGATTATCTGGACCTTGCCGATGCCCATGCGACGCCCAACGAGCGTGCTGCGGCCGCCTATTTCGCCAAGGCTGACGATGAGAGCAGTGCCAGCATCGCGGCCGGAGCGGTGCGCATGGCGCGGGCGCTCTTTGCCGAGCCGCACCCTGCGATCGCTCGGGCGATGGCGCTGCAGGCGCGACTTCTGGCGAAAGCGAACGCACCTGCCGCTGCCGTCGACGAGGCTTTCCAACTGGCGATGGAACAGGCGCGTCTGTTGCCGGGCGACGGCACCAGCGACGGCCTCCCCGTCCGGGTGGCCTGGGCGGAGCAGCTGCTGGGGCAACCGGAACAGCACCAGCTGGCACTCGAGATCACGAGGGAAGCCGTCGAAATTGCCCGCAACCGGCGGTCGGCCTTGCGCGGTGCCGGGGGCGTGATCGTCGATCCGGCCATCCGCCGGGCCTTCATGCTGCGCAGTGCGGCGCTGCTGTCCGGACAGGCAAAACCATCTGCTGCGCAGATGGACGAGGCATTCCGCACGTTGCAGGAAGCCGAATTCTCGCTGTCCGCGCTGGCGGTGGCCCGCGCGACGCTGGGCCGCAGCGCCCGGACGGAGCAGGAAAGGGTTCTGGTGGCGGCGTTTGCCGATGCCGAGCGCGAGGCCCGCGTTCAGGACAAGCTGCTTCACGATGCCCTGATGCGCGGCGATGGCAAGGCGGTAGAAAGCCTGGTGGGCCTGGCCAGAATCGCGAGGGATCGCGAAGTCCAGGCCGAGCAGGCGGTACGCGCGGCCTTTCCGACCTATGCACGCGCGACGGATCAATCGACCCTGTCGCTGCAGGCGGCTCGCGATGCACTACCGGCAGGTGCCGCACTCCTGCTTCTGTCGGCCGACGATCAGGACGTGCTGGCCCTGCTCGTCACGCGGCAGGAGTTTCGCTTCCATCGCCAGCCGGGCCAGGCAGCATCGCTCCTCGGCAAGCTCGTTGCCGTACAGTGCACGCTCGACCCCCGTTATTGCACCCCAGATGCCGATACGGAGCTGGCCGAGCGTCTTGCCAACGCCGGATGGGGGCCGGATGATCCCCGCGCCATCTTCGATCTGGCAAGCGCGCATGATCTCTATACGAGCGTGCTGTCTCCCTTGCTGACAAGCGTTCCTGCGGGAACCTTGCTGCTGTCCGTGCAGCAGGGATGGCTCAATGCCCTGCCGCTTGCGGCATTGCCGGTCGACCGGCCCGCAGCGGCTGACCCGTTCGACCCTGCAGGCATGAAGGACGTGGCCTGGCTGGCCGACAGGCATCCGATCGCCATGCTGCCATATGCCGGAATCCTCGGGCAAGGCAGGTCGCCCCCGAATGCTGATACCGTCCGGCGCCCATTCTTCGGTATCGGCGATCCGGTGCTGGCTGGCACCTCGGGAGGCGCGCGCGGACTGGGCAACCTTTTCGTGCGGCGCGGGTCCGGCTGGCAGGTGGCAGCCGGACAACTGCGCGCGCTGGCACCACTGCCCGCCACGCAGGTCGAGCTAAAGGCCATGGCGTCCGTCATGCGGACCTCGGCCAGCGAGAGCCTCAGGCTGGCCGCCGACGCACGCGAAGGGCAGCTCCGGTCGGATGAACGGCTTGCCAACTCGGACATCGTTGCCATTGCCACGCATGGACTCATGCCGAGCGAGCTGGAAGGTCTTCAGGAGCCGGGGCTGGTCATGACTCCGCCCGATCAGCCGAACGATGACGACGATGGCCTTTGGACCGCTTCAGAAGTCAGCCTGCAGCCCATCAACGCGGCGCTGGTCGTCCTTTCGGCCTGCAACACCGCGTCGAGCGAAGGCACGCCTGGCGCCGATTCCCTGTCGGCTCTAGCGCGCGCCTTCTTCATTTCCGGGGCCGGGGCCGTGCTTGCTTCGCGCTGGAGCGTGCCCGACGGGCCGACCGCCGCCCTGACGGTCGAGGCGCTGGAGGGCATTGCCAACAGCCAACTTGACCAGCCCCGAGCCCTGCAAGCGGCGATGAAGGCCGTGCGCACAGGCAAGCGCGCGACAGGAACAGCCCTGTCCGGCTGGACCGCGGACTGGGCCCATCCCAGCGCATGGGCTGCATTCTCCATATATAAGTCAAGCGTCAACAGATGAAGCAATGAAGGGCACCCAAGTGCAGGTCAGGTGGGAAGCTGTCGAAGGCCGAGGCCCGTAGTCCGCATCGCCAATACGAGCCCATTGAACCGGAAGGTCAACCGACGCTGTTCGTTGCATTCAATAGCGGCAGACGACGAACGCGGCGCAGGGCCGGTATCGGATCCTCAGCCGATGACTAAACGGCAATCGGGCAGGCGATCCTGCAGGCTTTGGTCAAGTAACCGGCATTAGATGACAAATTGGTCCGACCGCTTTCACGGAAGTCGCTTCCAGACGGCGGACGAACCACTGCGCACTCGGCGACGGTCATGAGCGGGGCTGACGCGCGACCGAGAAACCTGAACGACTACTTCTGGCGAAACCAGACATTGACCGCAGCGGCCGGGAGTGACCGAGGTTGGTCGGTTGCTGCCGCAAGGCAGATGCCGCGTTTTGGGACTATGCAGATGCTCGAAACGCGATTCGCATTGGGCCGCTAGTTTAGCATTACCCGGCGTCCACCTTCGGTTTCGTCGTGCAGGCATGACGAAAAAGATGGGGCTGAACTAGCGACCTTGCCGCTGTCCGATCTGGGGTCGGATGTTGTCCCGAGCCGACGAACGCAAGGGCATTTAGGTCGCAACCTCCGGATTCACACGCTGACCCCCGCCCTGTCAGCTACAAAATTCCATTGCACATTAATCTAACGTCATTAGAATTATGTTCGGGCGAGGCATGGGTCCGATGCCTGACCACAATTCACATGGGAGAGTTGCATGCCGGAGCAGTTTACGATGACCATCGATGGCGTGGGCGTGCCGGGACGCGCTTTTCTGGAGGTGCGCAATCCTGCCACCGGGGCAGTCTTCGCTCAGGCACCTGATGCGGATACCGAAGAGCTGGAAGCTGCGGTTGATGCCGCCGCGCGCGCGTTCCCTGGTTGGCGAGACACGCCGATCACGACACGCAAGGCCGCGCTTGTCAGGGCAGCTGAAGCAATCGAAGCCCATTGTGAAGAATTGACGCAGTTGTTCGTTGCCGAGCAGGGCAGGCCGATTCCGGGCGCACGGATGGAAATTCTGGGTGCGGCGATGTGGCTCAAGGCGACCGCCATGCTCGATCTGCCGGTGGATGTCACCGAGGACAGCGCCACCCGCCGGATCGAGGTGCATCATGTGCCGCTGGGCGTGGTCTGCGGCATCGTGCCGTGGAATTTCCCGGTGCTGCTTGCGATCTGGAAGATCGGGCCGGCGCTGCTCGCGGGCAATACGATGGTGCTCAAGCCCTCGCCGTTCACGCCATTGTGCACGCTGCGCATCGGCGAATTGTTGCGCGACGTGTTTCCGCCAGGCGTGCTCAACGTCATCAGCGGTGGCGATGCACTGGGGCCGCAGATGACCGCACATCCCGGCTTTGCCAAGATCAGCTTCACCGGCTCGACCGCGACGGGCAGGCGGGTGATGGAAAGCGCCGCGAAGGACCTCAAGCGCATCACGCTGGAGCTGGGCGGCAACGATGCTGCGATCGTCTTGCCCGATGTCGATGTCGATGCCGTGGCCGAGCAGATCTTTGAAGGGGCGTTCCACAATACCGCGCAGGTCTGTGTCGCGACCAAGCGGCTGTATATTCATGCCGACATCTATGACGCGATGCGCGACCGGCTGCACGCGCTGGCGCAGAGCCTGCCGGTCGGCGACGGATCGCAGCAGGGCAATCGCTTTGGCCCGGTGCAGAACGAGCCGCAATATCGCCGTGTCCTCGCGCTGATCGACGATGCCCGGGCGCAGGGTCTGACGCTTTTGGAAGGCGCGCCGGTGCCCGATACCGGCTATTTCGTCCCGCTCACGCTGGTCGACAATCCGCCCGAGGAGAGCCGCGTGGTGGTCGAGGAAGCCTTTGGTCCGGTGCTGACGCTGCTCAGGTTCGACGATGTCGACGATGTGATTGCCCGGGCCAACGATACCGAATACGGTCTGGCGGGTGCGGGCGGGTCGGCGGAGGTCGAGACGGCGACGGCTATCGCACATAGGCTGGATACGGGGACCGTGTGGATCAACCAGAACCTGCAATCGACACCCTTCACCCCGCTCGCTGGAGCCAAGCAATCGGGCTTCGGGCAGGAGAATGGCGTTCCGGGCCTGCTCGAATTCACCCGCCCCAAGGCCATATTCATCCCCAAGGCGGCGTGACCCGATGAAGCTGTCCCGTGCCGATCTGGCCTTTCGCGACGAGGTACGCGCCTTTTTCGAGGCCGAGCTGACGCCAGAGCTGCGCCGCGCAGGCGAGCGGATGACCAGCG
The DNA here is from genome assembly GCA_964228845.1 of Blastomonas sp. Taxonomy (GTDB): domain Bacteria; phylum Pseudomonadota; class Alphaproteobacteria; order Sphingomonadales; family Sphingomonadaceae; genus Blastomonas. The sequence goes on along the minus strand of CAXRCQ010000244.1, from coordinate 3,131 downwards.
TCTATGCCGATCATGAAGCGCAAATGGCCTGGCAGGCCAGGCTGCACGCAAGGGGATGGGCCGCGCCCGCCTGGCCGGTCGAACATGGCGGCTGCGACTGGACCGTGGTGCAGCACCATATCTTTGCGTCGGAACGGGTGCGGGCAGGCGCGCCGCCGGTATCGCCCATGGGCATCAGGATGTGCGGCCCAGCGATCATCGGCTTCGGCACGGCGGAACAGAAGGCCTTCTTCCTGCCGCGCATGCTGAATGGAGAGCATTTCTGGTGCCAGGGCTATTCGGAACCCGGCTCGGGGTCGGACCTGGCCTCGCTACAGATGAAGGCGGAGCGCGATGGCGATCACTTCGTCTGCACCGGCACCAAGATCTGGACCACCCATGCCCATGTCGCCAACTGGATGTTCTGCCTGGTGCGCACCAGCAAGGCAGGGCGCAAGCAGCAGGGCATCACCTTCCTGCTGATCGAGATGGACAGTCCCGGCATCGAGGTGCGCCCGATCATCATGGCGTCGGGCGAGCATATCCAGAACCAGATCTTCTTCGATTCCGTCCGGGTGCCGGTGCGCAACGTGCTGGGCGAGATCGATCAGGGCTGGACGGTCGCCAAGTATCTGCTCGAATTCGAGCGCGGCGGCAGCGCCTATGCTCCGGAGATCGAGGTGGCGATCGATCAGCTCGCGCGCGATGTCGCGGCGCTGCCCGCTACCCCGGCGCGCACCCTGCTGGAGGTGCGCATCGCCGAGGCGCGCATCCGCTGCGATGTGCTGGCGCGGCTGGAAAGCGATATTCTCTCGCGGCTGTCGGCGGGTGCGAGCGTGGGCACCGATGCATCGATGATGAAGATCCTGGGCACCGAATTGCAGCAGCACGTGACCGAACTTGCGCTGGACGCCGCAGGTCCGCTCGCCCGCGCGTTCCAGCCGGGCGTGGCGATGCCCGGCGGGCCGATCCCCGGCCTGGCCCCCAGCGATTATTGCAGCGGCGAAATCTGGCAGGCGATCGCGCCGCTGCATTATCTCAACGAGCGCGCCAGCAGCATCTATGCCGGCACCAACGAGATCCAGCGCAACATCCTGGCCAAGGCCGAGCTGGGGCTCTGACGCCCCGCCGGTCAGGCGGCCATATAGCGCACCAGATGCTCGTCGCGGGTGCCGAACTCGCCCTCGATCACCGTCAGCCGCTTGAACAGCGCGGACACGATCAGTTCCTCGGACATGCCCATTCCGCCGTGCAGCTGCACCGCCTGCTGGCCGACAAAGCGGCCGGCATCGGCGATGGTGACCTTGGCGGCACTGATCGCGCGGGCGCGCTCGGGCGAGGGCAGGTCGAGTGCATCGGCGGCCATCGCGGCAGCGGCTTCGGCACGCCGCGCCTCGATATGCATGTCGACCAGCCGGTGCTGGATCACCTGGAAGGCGGAGATGGGCTGGTCGAACTGCTCGCGCTGGCGGCAATAGTCGCGGGTGTCCGTGACCAGCCGCTTCATGATCGCGGCGGCTTCGGCGGCGATGGCGGCAACGGCGAGGTCACAGGTGGCGGCGATGTCCGCTGCGTCCAGGTCGAGCCGCGCCGCGCGATCGACCGGAACGCCATCGAACCACAGATCGGCGGCCTTGCGTCCATCGATGGTGGGATAGGAGCGCAGGCTGCTGACAGCGGATGAGGCGACGGCGAAAGCGGTGGGGCCATCTGCAGTCTTAGCCGTCACGATCAGCAGGTCCGCGCGTTCGGCGTCGATCGCAAGCCGCTTGGCTCCGCGCAGCCGCCAGCCATCGGCATCTTCGTCCGCACGCAACGGTTCCGTGCCGTCGAGCCAGGCCAGTGCCAGCCGCGCGCCTCCTTCCGCGACCTGCGGCAACCAGTGCTCGGCCAGCGCCCCGCCCGCCTTGTCGAGCAGGCCGCCTGCGAGCAGCACACATTCGAGATAGGACAGCGCCAGTGCGCGGCTGCCCAGCACGCGCAGCACCGCAAATCCGGTAGTCGTGGGCAAGGCGAGGCCGCCATGGGCTTCGGCAAAGGGCAGGCCCAGCACGCCTGCCTCGGCGAGCACTGCCCAGCCATTCTCGCCGGGCTTGATTCGGTCGAACCGGGCTTCGAGCGCCTGTGTGAGTTCGCTGTCCATCACCCTCTCGCTCCTGTCGGCGCGTCGCGCAGGATGATGTCTGCCCCGCGCCATGCCATGGCCATAGTCGGGCCATTGGTGTTGCCCGACGGAATCACAGGCATGATCGACGTGTCGATGATCCGCAAGCCCTGCACGCCGCGCACGCGCAGCGAAGGGTCCACCACCGATGCCTCGTCCGCCCCCATGCGGCAGCTCCCCACGGCATGGTATCCGCAGGTGCCCAGCCGGTCATAGGCATCCAGGATCTCGGCATCGCTTTCGATCTCGGGGCCGGGCAGGGTTTCCGCCTCGATCAGCCCGGCCAGCGCTCGCTGCTGCGCATAGGCGCGCATCACCCGGACCGCGCCGATCATCGCGGCCCGATCTTCATCGGTCGCGCGGTAATTGGGGCGGAAGCTGGCGGCGACCTCCGGGTCGCGCGTCTCGATATGGATGGATCCGTGCGAGGTCGGGCGCAGCGGATAGATCACCGCGTTCATCCCGGCATGCTTTTCCAGCTGCGTGCGCTGGGTCGCCATGTCGAAGCTGAACGGCGCGATCAGCATCTGCGCATCGGGGCGGTTGAGCCCGGGCCGGGTCTTGAACCAGCCGCCGACCTCATAAGCCGCCGCCGACATCGGCCCGTCGCCGGTCAGATAATAGCGCGCGGTCGCCAGCAGCAGCCGCCAGCCGCCAAAGACGCGGTTCTGCGAGAGAGCCGGGTCCTTGAGCTTCCATTGCATGATGATGCCGCGATGCTCGATCAGGCCTTCGCCGACCTGGTCGTTATGGTGCACCAGATCGATGTCCAGCGCCTCCAGCCGATCCCGGTCACCGATCCCGGAGCGTTCCAGTATGCCGGGGCTGGCCATCGCGCCGCCGCACAGGATGACCTCGTGCGCGGCCTCGATGACGCTGCGTTCGCCCTTGTGCAACAGCTCGACCCCGACCGCGCGAAGACCATCGAACCGCACGCGATCAACCGTGCGATCTGTCAGGATGGTTAGGTTGGGGCGCTGTTCGGCGG
>CAXRCQ010000243.1:0-4172 GCA_964228845.1 Blastomonas sp. | reverse complement strand
GGTTGATACGGACGCAGCGCGCGCCGCCATCACGCCCGATACCGCGCTGGTGGCAGCGATGCTGGTTAACAACGAGATCGGCGTGATCCAGCCGGTCGATCCTCTCGCCGATCTGGCGCACGCGGCGGGCGCGCTGTTCCTGTGCGATGCGGTGCAGGGCTTTGGCCGGGCGGCGCTGCCGCAAACGGCGGACATGATCGCGATTACCGCGCACAAGATCCATGGCCCCAAGGGCATCGGAGCGCTCTGGGTTCGCGAGGGCGTGGCGCTGGAGCCACTGATCCGTGGCGGCGGGCAGGAACAGGGGTTGCGATCGGGCACGCTCTCGCCCGCGCTGTGCGTCGGCTTCGGCGCGGCGGCTCGGCTCGCAGCGGAGCGGGCGGACGAGGATGTGTCGCATGTTGCCGAGTTGCGCGACCGCGCGCTGGGCATCTTCCAGGGCTGGCAGGTCAACGGATCGCTAGAGCAGCGCTATCCGGGCAATCTCAACCTCCGGCGCGACGGGCTCGATGTCGCGCGGCTGATGTCCGATGTGCGCGGGGTCGCCTTTTCCGCAGGCTCGGCCTGTGCCAGCGGTTCGGGGCGGCCCAGCCATGTGCTCACCGCGCTGGGCCTGTCGAGCCCGCAAGTGCGTTCGTCGATCCGGCTGGGCTTCGGCCGCTACACCACGGTTGACGAAATCGAGCGCGCCGCGCATCTCATCCTTGATGCGGCCAACAGGCAAACGGGGTGATCGATGATCGAAGTGACCTTCATCAGCGCGGACGGCAAGACCCGCCAGACGGTGCAGGCCAGCGAAGGCGACCGGCTGCTCGATGTCGCCCAGGCGAACGGACAGCCGCTCGAAGGCACGTGCGAGGGGCAGATGGCCTGTTCGACCTGCCATCTGATCATCGATCCGGCGGATTTTGCCAAGCTGCCCGATCCGGTGGAGATGGAGGAGGACATGCTCGACCTCGCGGTCGCGGTGACGCGGACCTCGCGCCTGTCGTGCCAGATCTTCCTGCGCGAGGAATGGGGCAGCCTGACCTGCCGTGTCCCGGCGGAAAGCTATGACATGCAGGGCGTTTGACGGCATATTCAGCCTGTCTTGCTTTTCCGTCATCAACTCGCCATATGGCGCTCGGGAGTCGGGCGGACGTAGCCGTCGCCAATCTGGTCAGGTCCGGAAGGAAGCAGCCACAACGATTTTCGCCGCGGGTCGTCCGGCTCCTACCATCACGCAGCGCTGGAAACTCCTTGCACCCCCTGTTTTGAACAGGCGGGCGGTTTCGGTTTCATCCCCGCGCGCCAGCGGCTAATCAGCATTTATGGACGATTCCCGGCCCCAAGATATCGACAATGACGCAGGCGAAATGCCCGGGCTCGGGCTGGACCTGCCGCCGGTTGCCGCGCCCGCTGGCGCATCGGGCCAGGCCTATCGCGTGCTGGCGCGCAAATATCGCCCGCAGACCTTTGCCGAGCTGATCGGCCAGGATGCGATGGTGCAGACGCTGGGCAATGCGATCCGGCGCGAGCGGCTGGCGCATGCGTTCCTGATGACCGGGGTGCGCGGGGTGGGCAAGACCTCGACCGCGCGGCTGATCGCCAAGGCGCTGAACTGCATCGGCCCCGACGGGCAGGGCGGGCCGACCATTTCGCCCTGCGGCGTGTGCGAGCCTTGCGTTGCGATTGCCGAGGGGCGGCATATCGACGTCATCGAGATGGACGCTGCCAGCCATACCGGCATCGACGACGTTCGCGAGATTACCGAGGCGGTGCGTTATGCCGCCGTGTCGGCGCGCTACAAGATGTACATAATCGACTAAGCGCACATGCTCTCCAAACAGGCTTGGAACGGCCTGCTCAAGACGCTCGAGGAGCCGCCGCCGCATGTGAAGTTCCTGTTCGCCACGACCGAGGTGAACAAGGTGCCGATCACGGTGCTGTCTCGCTGTCAGCGCTTCGACTTGAAGCGCATCCCGTCCGAGCTGCTCGCCAGCCATTTCGCCGAGATCTGTGTTAAGGAGGTCATCACTGCCGAGCCCGACGCGCTGGCGATGATCGCTGATGCGGCCGAAGGGTCGGTTCGGGACGGCCTGTCGATCCTCGACCAAGCCATTGCGCATGCCGATCTGGGCGGCGATGCCAGCGAAGGCGCGCCGCAGGTTCGTGCCGAACAGGTCCGCGCGATGCTCGGCCTGTCCGATCGCGGCGCGATGCGGCGGCTGTTCGCGCATCTGATCGCGGGCGATGCCGATGCGATGCTCGCCGATCTCGACGCGCAGCACAGCCTGGGCGTCGATCCGGTCAGCGTGATGCGCGGGCTGCTGGCCATGGTGCACGCGATCACGCTGCAGAAATCGGCGGGCCGGGTGCGCACCGTCCATGGCGAGGAAGACCGCGCTGCGCTCGCCGACTGGGCGGGCAAGCTCGGCCATGCCAGCCTGCACCGGCTGTGGCAGCTGCTGCTCAAGGGCCATGACGAGATCGAGAGCGCTCCGGTGCCGCGCGAGGCTTGCGAGATGGCGCTGCTGCGCGCACTCTATGCCTCGACACTGCCCGATCCCGGCACGCTGGCGCGGAGGCTGGCCGATGCGCCGACCGGTGCGCCTGCACGTGCTCCGGCCGAAACAGCGCCGCCTCCCCCGCCCCCGATGGATGAAAGCCCGCCCTGGGAAAGCGCTGCACCGATCGCGCCTGCGGCACCTGCAACGCCCATCACCCCGCGTAGCATGGCCGATCTGGTCGACATGCTCGACAACGCCAACAAATGGCTGATCGCTGCGCAGGTCAAATCGGACATGCGGCTGATCGAGCTGGGCGAGGACCGGCTTGTCTACCAATCCGCCACCGGCCGCGACGATTACGTGCCGCTGCTGCGCGAGGCTCTGGCGTCGATCACCGGGCGGCGCTGGGAGGTCGAGCGCGGCGATGGCGAGGCGCAGCCGACGCTGGCCGAACTGGAGCAGCAGGCCGAAGCGGCGATGCGCGACGAAATTCTGAACCATCCGCTCGTCAAGGCCACGCAAGCGGCCTTTCCCGATGCGGAAATTGACTGGACTGCGGCGGAAATCTCCCCACATGGAGACGAACCCCTGCCAACACGGAGTGCCAAGGCATGAAAAGCATGGAAGAGATGATGGCGGCTGCGCAGGAAGCGGCGCAGACCGTGCAGCGTCAGATGAACGAGGCGCAGGCCAAGCTGGAATCGATCGAGGTCGAAGGTGCAGCGGGCGGCGGCCTGGTCAAGGTGCGCGCGACCGCCAAGGGCCGCATTCTGGGGGTGTCGATCGACGACAGCCTGATGGTGCCTGCCGACAAGCAGATGCTGGAAGACCTGATCGCCGCCGCATTCAACGATGCGCGCACCAAGGCCGATCGTGCCAGCGAGGAAGAGATGGGCAAGATGGCACAGGGCCTGCCGCTGCTCGCGGGTTTCAAGCTGCCGTTCTGAATGCGTTAACCTGGGTGGGTGCAGGATCGCTTGTCGTGGATAGACCCGGCAACCATATAGGCCGGTGAGATGCCACCGGATGCCCGGTGACCAACCCCAGATGGATTGAACCGAATTGACCATGTTCCAGACCTATCCCCTGCTACCCCTGCGCGACATCGTGGTGTTTCCGCAGATGATCGTGCCGCTGTTCGTCGGCCGCGACAAATCCGTCGCCGCGCTCGAACGCGCGATGGAGCAGGACAAGGAAATCTTCCTCGTCGCGCAGCTCGACCCGGCGCGTGACGACCCCGATCGCGACGATCTTTACGATATCGGCGTGGTCGCGACCGTGCTGCAGTTGCTCAAGCTGCCCGATGGCACCGTGCGCGTGCTGGTCGAAGGCGGTGAGCGCGCGCGGCTGAACCGGCTGCAGACAAGCGGCGACCATGTGCTCGCCGAGGTCGAGACCATGCCGGCGCGGGCCGTGAGCGGCACCGATGTCAATGCGCTGATGCGCTCGGTCGTCGAGCAGTTCGAGAATTACGCCAAGCTCAACAAGAAGCTGCCGGCGGAAACAGCGGTGCAGCTCGCCGAGATCGACGATGCCTCGAAGCTCGCCGATGCGGTGGCGGCCAACATCTCGGTCAAGGTTGCCGACAAGCAGAGCCTGCTGACCGAGGACGATCCGGTCAAGCGGCTGGAAATGGTGTTCGGCTTCATGGAAGGCGAGCTCGGCGTGCTGCAGGTCGAGAAG
>CAXRCQ010000242.1:0-10307 GCA_964228845.1 Blastomonas sp. | reverse complement strand
CGCTTCATCGGCGAGCTGCCAGCTGAGCATGTGGAGGAGGAAAGCTCGCTCACCGGCGGCGCGTCGCTCTGGCGCGCAGGGCTGTCCGAACGTGACGATCCCTTCGCGCATCTGGCGCGCGATCCCGAACGCGCGGCGCGACGCGGCCCCGGCTGGCAGCGCGCGGCGCAGGTGCCCGGCGGCTTCAACGCCACGCCGCAGCGCGTCGCCGAGGCACGGTCGAGCGCGATCAGCCTGGGCAATGCCGGACGCAGCGATGTCGCAATCGGCACCCGCGTGTTCCACCAGAAATTCGGTTACGGGCTGGTCGCCGAGAAGGAAGGCAACAAGCTGGAGATCGACTTCGAGAGCGCCGGGCGCAAGCGGGTGATCGATAGCTTCGTCAGCCTGGCCTGAAGCCGGTTTCGCGGGTCAGATACGCTCTGCCCGCGCCACCGATTCCGACGCGCGCAGCGCCATGATGATCTGCATCAGATGCCCGACATCATGCACCTCCAGATCCGATTCATAGGTGTGGAAGGGCTGGTCGCGGTTGGTGAGCTTCAGGTTGACGATGTTGGCCTTGTGATGGCTGAAAATGCCCGCCATGTCGGCCAGTGTTCCGGGGCGGTTGTACAGGATCGCGCGGATGCGCGCGGTCGCGCCGTCGGAATCGCCGCCCCATGACAGGTCGATCCAGTCGGCATCGACCCCGCTGACCAGGTTGAGGCAATCGATCGTGTGCACCTCGATATGCTGGCCGTGCCGGCGCAGCCCGACGATGCGGTCGCCGGGCACCGGGTGGCAGCATTCGGCGAGCTGGAAGGCGACGCCCGGGGTCAGGCCCTGGATCGAGATCGCCCGGTCCTGGCTCGGAAATTCACGCAAGGCGGTCTGCTCGCTGCTGCTGCCAGGGACCAATGCGTCCATCAGCGCGACATCCTTGACCTGATTCTTGCCGATCGCGAGCATCAGATCGTTCTCGTCCTCCATACCCAACCGTTCGAGCGCCTGTTTCAGCGCCTTCTTGCCGATCTTGACCGGCAGCCGACCGGCAATCTCGTCGAAGATCACGCGGCCCATGGCGATGGTCTCGTCTCGCTCCTTGTCGCGGACATAGCGGCGGATCGCGGCGCGTGCCTTGCCGGTGGTGACGAAGCCCAGCCAGCTGGTCTGCGGCTCCTGCCCTTCGGACTTCAGGATCTCGACAATATCGCCATTGGCGAGCGGGGTGCGCAGCGGAACGTTGCGTCCGTTGATCAGCACGCCCACCGCCTTGTTGCCCAGGTTGGTGTGAACCGCATAGGCAAAGTCGATCGCGGTCGCACCCTTGGGCAGCTGGTGCAGCGCGCCCTTGGGCGTGAAGGCGAAGATGCGGTCCTGATACATCGCCATGCGGGTATGTTCGAGCAGCTCGTCGGCATCCTGCGCCGTGTCGAGAATTTCGATCAGGTCGCGAATCCATCCGGCCTGGCCGTCGGGCCGCGTGCCACCCTGCTTGTACGCCCAGTGCGCCGCCAGCCCGAATTCGCTCTGCCGGTGCATCTCGTGCGTGCGGATCTGGATTTCGACGCGCATCGACTGGCCATGGATGATCGCGGTGTGCAGCGAGCGATAACCGTTGCGCTTGGGCGTCGAGATATAGTCCTTGAACCGCCCGGGGATCATCTTCCACTTGCGGTGGATATGGCCGAGCGCGGCATAGCAATCGTCGATACTGTCGACGATGACGCGAAATGCGATGATGTCGGTCATCTGCTCGAACGAGACATGCCGTTCGGCCATCTTCCGCCAGATCGAATAGGGGTGCTTTTCACGCCCGTTGATCTCGGCGGTCAGACCATGCGCGGCGAGCTCGGCCCCCAGCGATTCAGCGATCGTTCCGACCTCGTTCTCGCCGCTGGCCTTGATCTGGTCGAGCCGCCCGCAGATCGTTTCATAGGCCTCGGGTTCGAGCTCGCGAAACGCGAGCATCTGCATCTCACGCATATATTCGTACATGCCGACGCGCTCGGCCAGCGGCGCGAAGATATCCATCGTCTCGCGTGCGATGCGCTTTCGCTTGTCGGCACTGGAGATGAATTTCAAGGTGCGCATGTTGTGCAGGCGGTCGGCCAGCTTGACCAGCAGCACGCGCAGGTCGTTCGACATCGCGAGCAGGAACTTGCGCAGATTTTCGGCCGCGCGCTCGTTCTCGGTCTGCGCCTCGATCTTGGAAAGCTTGGTGACGCCGTCGACCATCTCGGCGACCTTGGGACCGAACAGTCGCTCGACCTCCTCGATCGTGGTCAGCGTGTCCTCGACCGTGTCGTGCAGCAATGCGGTGATGATGGTCTCGACGTCCATCTTGAGGTCGGTCATCAGACCTGCGACCTCGATCGGATGGCTGAAATAAGGGTCGCCGCTGGCGCGTTTCTGGCTGCCATGCTTCTGCACGGAAAACACATAGGCGCGATTGATCAGCGCCTCATCCGCATCGGGGTCATAATCCTTGACCCGCTCTACCAGTTCATATTGTCTCAGCACCGGATGAATGTCGGTGCTTTGCAAGCAATTGCAACAGAAAAACGCGCCTGTGCGGGGGGCCCTGGTCGGGGTCGCTCGGGGCAAGGGGCCAGGGCATAAAGGGGCCCCGCACAGGCGCGGGAGGTTTGCCGGGCATCAGGACAGGCAATGTGGGAGTATTGCAGGTCCTGGCCACCCGGCCGGAAGCTGTTCGGTCGATCAGCCCTTGGCGTTGCAGGTGGCGAGATCTTCGCCATCCATCGCTTCGCTGCGGGTTGTAAACGCGGTCACGTCGCCCATCTTGCGTGCAAGCCGGGTACAGGCATTGACCGGGCGCGAGGTCGCCTTCGATCCGGTGCAGACGGTGCCTTCGCACTGCCACACCACACCCTGGATGATCTTGGTGGTCTTCTCGACCGGCGCGGCGAGCTCCGCGGTAAAATAGCTGCTGCCCGGCGCCTGGGCGCTGGCGGTGCTGGCCTGCATCATCACCATGCTGGAAAGCGAAGCGACGGCGACAAAGGCGATCGGGGTGAGGGTCTTGGTGAGGCGGGGCATGGCGTGTCCTTTCTATGGTTTCCCGGGGAGGAATTCGGGGATGCAATTTAGGTTGCGAATCACTACCTATACGAATAGGTTTCGAGTTGCAACTAGAAACTGAATTTTCATTGGCAAGGCCGCAATTTTGGATAAGATGGCGGTTTGAAACTGGATTTGACGATCATGACCCATGGCAACCCCAACAAATTGCGCGAACCGCTCGCGGACATCGCTGCCTGCTGCAGCCTGCCCCAGGCGCTGGAGACGATGGGCGAGCGCTGGTCGTTCATGATCCTGCGCGCCTCGTTCAACGGGCTTCATCATTTCGAGGAATTTCTCGAGGAGCTGGGCATTGCCCGCAACATTCTGTCCAACCGGCTCACCCGGCTGGTCGAAAGCGGCATTCTCAAGCGCGCCCCCTGCGTCGATGACCGGCGCAAGATCGAATATCGGCTGACCGACAAGGGGCTCGATCTGCTGCCGACGATGATCGCGCTCAGGCAATGGGGCGAGAAATGGGAGAGCGGCGTGCCCTCAAATCCCGTGCTGGTTGACGAGCGCGACCGCCGCCCGATCCAGCCGATCTCGATCCGCGCGCATGATGGCCGCGTACTGTCGCATCATGACCTGTGCTGGATCGACATTGCCGACATGAACGCCAGCGACGGTGACGACAGCGATCACGACGGGGTGGTCAAGCGCATTGCGACGATCTGACGCCGCGTCTTAGCTGCTGGCGCGGACGATCAGCTCGGGTTCGAGCAGCACCGGTTCGCAGGTTTCCCCGTCGATCTGACGAAAGACCATATCGACCAGCATCTTCGCCCCGGCCTGCAGGTCCTGGCGGATGGTGGTGAGCGGCGGGTTGGTGTGCGCCGCGAGCATGATATCGTCATAGCCGACCACGGCAACATCGCCCGGCACCGACAGGCCGTGCTCGGCCAGCGCCCTCAGCGCACTCATCGCAACCACATCCGACGCGGCGAATATGCCGTCGATCCTGGGATTGCTGTCCAGAAACGCGCTGGCGGCGCTGTACGCAGCTTCGGATGTCAGATGGATCGGCAGCGTATGCACCCGGTCCGAAATTCCTGCCTCGGCACAGGCCTGCAGGAAACCCTGTTGACGCTGGCCGAATTCGGGCGGGCTGGGATTGCCCAGGAACAGCAGGTTGCGCTTGCCGCGCTCGACCAGGTGCTTGCCCGCGATGAGCCCGCCGCGCACATTGTCCGAACCCACCGTGACATGCTTCTGACCTTCGATGCTCGCACCCCAGACCATCAGCGCGCGGTGACGCTCGGCCGCAGCCTCGAGCACCGCCATCTGGTCCGACTGGCCGATGACGATCGCGCCATCGACGCGTCCGGAATCGAGCAGGTCGTCGAGCCAATTCTCGCCCGAGGGGATAACGCGCGAGAGCAGCAGGTCGAAATTGCGCTCGGTCAGGGCATCGGCCAGATAGCCGAGCATGGTCATGAAGAACGGGTCCGACGGGTGCTGGTCCACCTCATGCCCCATCGGCATCACCACACCGATCGCCTGCGCGCGGCGAAGGCGAAGGTTCTGCGCGACCTGATTCGGCTTGAAGCCGTGCAGACGTGCCAGTTCCACTACGCGCTCGCGTGTCTTGGCGTTGATGATCGTCTTGCCTGCCAGCGCCCGCGATACCGTGGACACCGACACTCCAGCGAGCTCAGCGAGCTCCTGCATCCCGATCTTGCTGATGGTACGCGCCTTTCCCCAAAAGATGCTGCGCCGCCCCCCAGGGAGGATGTAAACGCTCTGCGATGAATCGTCGAGCATCTTGTCTGCACCTGCTTGCATTTCTGCGTCCATCCTGTATTAATACAGCAACACACATATCAGGAGTCTCATCATGACCGTTCACTGGAAGCACGTCCTGCTCGCTGCGGTCGGTGCCATTTCGCTCGCTGGCTGCAACATGATCGACGGAGCCGAGGCCCTGATCGAGGACGAAAACGGCGGATCGGATGAAGGCTGGGCAGCAAAATGGTCTGGCGAGCCGTTCGATCGGGTCACGCTGGCCGGCCCCGACAACATCAACTTCACCACGGAAAGCGAACATGCTGTCAGCGCGACGGGCGACACCAAGGCGCTGGAAAAGCTGCAGTTCCGCGTCCGGGATGGCGAGCTGCGAATCCGCCGCAAATCCTCGTCATGGGGCTTCGGCAACTCCGGCGAGGCGACGATCTCGATCAGCGCGCCGACGCTACGCGCGCTGGTGCTGGCAGGATCGGGATCGGCGAAGGTCGACCGGATGGAAGGCGACGAGGTCGAGCTCAGCATCGCCGGATCGGGCGATGCCGATGTTGCGCAGCTGACCGCGAAGAAGCTCGATGGAGCCATTGCCGGGAGCGGTTCGCTCAAGCTGACGGGCAGCGCCGACAGCACCGACATCTCGATCGCAGGATCGGGCAGCGTGCTCGGCGAACGTTTCAGCAGCCCGAAGGTCGATATCTCGATCGCCGGCTCGGGCGATGTGACTATGGCGTCCGACGGCGATGTCGATGCGAGCCTGATGGGATCGGGCGATGTCACGATCAAGGGCAAGGCCAGGTGCAAGAGCAGTTCGATGGGGTCGGGCACGATCACCTGTGGCTGAGCGGAACCTGAAACGGGTTGCATGGCCGCGCGGCATGCTAGACACTTGCCTCCGTTTCCGGTGCTGCCGGAATGGGGGAGAGTGGCTTGACGGATAACGAGACTCTGGACGGCGCTGGCGATCAGCCGGGTTTCTGGGACCGGCACATCATGCCGCGCCTCATCACATTCTGCTGCGGCCAGCCCGCCATCGCCAAGGCGCGCAGCCGCATCGTTCCGCGCGCGCGAGGCAGCGTGCTGGAACTGGGCTGTGGCGGCGGCATCAACCTTGACCATTATGATCGCAGCCGGGTTGCCGCGCTCGCCGGGATCGATCCCTCGCCGCAACTGCTCGATACCGCGCGCGGCAAGGCGAAGGCGCGAGGGTTCGATGCCGATTTCCGCGCCGGGTTTGCCGAGCAGCTGCCTTTTGCCGATGCCAGCTTCGACACCGTGCTGACCACCTTCACCCTGTGTTCGGTGCGCGATCCGCAAGCGGTGCTGCGCGAGATGCGCCGCGTGCTCAAACCCGATGGCAGCATCCTGTTCCTCGAGCATGGCGCAGCCCCCGATCCGGGACCGGCACGCTGGCAGCAGCGGATCGAGCCGGTCTGGAAGCGCGTTGCGGGCGGCTGCCATCTCACCCGCCCGGTCAGCCTCAGTTTTGCCGATCAGGGCTTTCGCCTGAACGGTTGCGAAAGTCGCTACATGCCGAAAACGCCCCGGTTCCTCGGCTGGATCGAAATGGGCGAGGCGCGGGCATGAGCCGCAGGTGGATCGTGGCGGTTGCCCTGGCATTGATGCTGCCCGGAACGGTATCGGCCGCCGAGCGGCGCTTATCGGTCACGAGCTTCGACACGGTGCGGATCGAAGGCGATGTCGCAGTGGAGATCGTGTCGGATGCAGCCCCGGGCGCGGTGGCGATCGGCGAGCCCCGTGCTCTCGATACGCTGAGCATCCGGATCCAGGGCAATGCGCTGCTCGTCCGGCGCACACCGACCAATGCTCCGATCGAGCAGCGTGCAAAGCGGATCGCGCCCGATGCCGTGCCGCTCGTGCGGATTTCCGCGCGCAGCGTCGAATCGCTCAGCCTGCGCGGACATGGCAGCGCCAGGCTTGATCGGCTCGCAGGGAGCAAGCCCAGCGCGCGGGTCGATGGCGACGGCTCTGTCGAGATCGGCGGCGTCAAGGCCGACGCGCTGTCGGTCACGGTGACGGGCGGCGGCAGCCTGAAGATCGCCGGCACAGCCGCATCCGGGCGTGCGATGATGATGGGCGACGGACTGCTCGAAGCATCGGGCCTCACCCTCGCCTCGCTCGATTTTACCGGCGAGGGCCCGGTGCGCGCGCGGCTGAAGGTCGATGGCCCGGCACGGATCGTCGCCAATGGCGACTCGCAGATCATCGTCGGCGGCCATCCCGCATGCACGGCGCGGCAGACCGGCACGGGCCTGATCGACTGCGGCGGTCAGCCGATTGCAGCGCGCTGAGCGGCCATCCTGTCAGCGCTTGCGGCGGTCCATGTACCAGATCACGCCGTGCAGCGCGGCACCGCCGCCGAGACCCGCCAGAAAGCCGATCGAGGGCTGACCCAGAAACCCGCCGACAATCGTGCCCGCGAGCGTGCCGATTGCCATGAACACGCCACCTGCGCGCGCGGGCGGGGGGGATCTGTCTGAAGGAGCATTGGCCATGGCCGCGCCCATGCCATGGCGGCGCGCGATTTGCCACAAGCATTCACACCGGTTCCTCAATGCCAGACCCTAACGTGCCATTTACCATGGCGGTTGAATCTTCCTCCATCGCCGGTCTGTATCAGCAATCAAACACCCCGCCACGCGTCCCGGCGCGGCCATAAGAACAAGGACCGGCAAGCCCTTATGCACCTGCCCTATATCGGAAGCCGCCAAGCCTATGACGACGCCTGCAAGCTGCTGTCGCATTATGGCGAGACGGCGGGGATCGAGGCCTCCGACCGGGCCGAGACAGCGCGGGCACGCGGCAATCACATCCATTTCTGCCACTGGCGCCAGATCGAGCGGCTGCTGGTGATCCTGTCGATCGACCAGAGCATCGGGACGATTCACTGAGCTGAAACCACCCCGCCTTTCACGCACCAGTCGGCACGGCCCGGCAGCGGCACCGCATCGAACAGCGAGGCATCGGTACCGGTCATCCACACCTGGCCCGAGCGGTCGGCAAGCTGTTCGTACAGCGCCGCGCGGCGTGCCGGGTCGAGATGCGCGGCGACCTCGTCGAGCAGCAGGATCAACCGGCTGCCGCGCCGTTCGGCGACCAGATCGGCATGCGCCAGGATGATCGCGATCAGCATCGCCTTCTGCTCGCCGGTCGAGCAGAGTGCAGCGGCCTGCCCTTTCTGGCGCATGGTGACGATCAGGTCATCGCGATGCGGCCCGGCGAGCGCGCGGCCCGCCGCCGCATCGCGCGAACGCCCCGTGCGCAATGCCGCGACCAGAGCATCGGCCTCGACCGGCCCCTTGCGTTCGAGCGCCAGCGCGGGCTGCGCGAACGGCCCCGCGTCGAGCGCGCCGATCTGCGCATCGAGCGCTTCGAGCGTATCGGCGCGGGCGAATGCGATCGCCGTGCCATGCTCCGCCATCCTCGCCTCCAGCGCATCGAGCCAGCCCGGATCGGCGGGGCGATCGGCAGCGAGCAGCCGGTTGCGCTCGCGCATCGCTGCCTCGTAGCGCGCCGCGTGCCGCGCATGCGCGGGGTGCAGCGCGAGGACCAGCCGATCGAGAAACCGCCGCCGCCCCCCTGCGCTTTCGAGGAACAATCGGTCCATTGCCGGGGTCAGCCACACCACCGCCAGCCAGTCGGCCAGGCTGTTCGCCGCTGCGCTTACGCCATTGACGCGCACCTGCCGCCGCGACGGCACATCCGCACTGGTCCCGGTGCCGATCCGCACGTCTTCGCCTGCAAGCAGGGCGGCGACCGTGAACCCACCCGGGCCCTGCTGCCGTGCCATCTGCTCAATCACCGCGCGGCGCATGCCCCGGCCCGGCGCAAGCAGCGAGATCGCCTCGAGTATGTTGGTCTTGCCAGCGCCATTGTCGCCCCAGATCACGTTGAACCGCGCACCCGCCTGAAGCCGGGTCGCCTCATGGTTGCGAAACTGGGTCAGCGAGAGGGAAGAAAGCGCCATGTGCGGCCCGCTATAGCGGCTTGGGCGGACCCATGCGCGCAAAATCGGCGAGGAGGGAAGCACCGCAGGAATGCACGCGCCAAAACATCGTGAATATTCCCAAAACTTCGCATTCAGCCGCGCGCAAGAATTGCATCATTCTGTATAACCACCGGAAATTATGAGCTTTTTCAGTTTGGCACGCCCTGTGCAAAGTATCGGGCATCTCCCGACGGACAAACCGGAGGGACCAAAAACACTCTGAAAGGACCCAGCTCATGTTCTCGCTCTCGCAGTTCAACACCAACCTCGTCGCTGCCATCTGCGCCCTGGCCACCTCGGCACTTTTCATCGGCCTCAGCGTAGGTCCGGCGGAAATCGGCACCGTGTCGGCGATGATCGTCTGATCCGCCGACACGCCAACGTCATTTTCAAGGTTTAAAGGGAAACCATCATGAACAACCGCTCCTTCCATCTCGACAAGTCGAACGGCAAGCTGATGGGCGTGTGCTCCGGCATCGCCAATTATTTCGACTGGGATGTGAACCTGATCCGCATCGCCTTCGTGCTCGCCGCATTGTTCGGCATCGGCGCGCCGGTGCTGATCTATCTGGTCATCGGCCTGATCGCTTCCGACCGCTGAGCCGGGAGCAGCCGATGCCGCGCCAGACCCCCGATCACACCTTGGTGCTGAACGGCGTGAAATCGGTGGCGGTATCGAACACCTCCACCCCTTCGCGCCGCTTCAGCCAGCCGACCACGGCATAGGTCACCGGCGTCAGCACGACCTCCCAGCTCACCTTGAGCAGCCAGTTGGTGATCATGACGGTGACGACCTGGCGCGTCTCCCATTCGCCGTAAAAGGCAAGCGGATAGAAGATGAGGCTGTCGACGCCCTGGCCGACCACCGTCGAGCCGATGGTGCGGGTCCAGAGCAGCTTGCCTGCGGTCCAGACCTTCATCCGCGCCATCACATAGCTGTTGACGAACTCGCCCGCCCAGAAGGCGACGATCGAGGCGAAGACGATCCGCGGCACCTGGCCGAACACCGATTCATAGGCCGCCTGGCCGTCCCATCCTTCCGCCGGGGGCAGGCTCACCACCACCCAGCTCATGAACGCCATGAACAGCAATGCGCCGAACCCCGCCCAGATGACGCGGCGCGCGCGGGCATAGCCATAGATTTCGGTGAGCACGTCGCCGATGACATAGCCCAAGGGGAAGAACAGGATGCCCGCGCCATAGACCCATTGCTGCCCGGCAAGGGTGATGAAGGTTGGCTTGGCCGCGCCGATCACGTTCGACAGCAGCAGCACCGTGACGAACGCCGCCATGACGAAATCGTAATAGCGGAAGCGATGCGTGGCAGGATCGAAGCGCAGGCCCGGCTCGAGGCTGTGGCTGATGGCGGCGGTGTCGGCAGAGGGGCTTTGCATCGCCGCAAGCCATATCGCGGTTTGCGCCCACCTGCAAAGCCCGCTATTGCGCCCTCACCAACGCGCGCGCCCTTAGCTCAGCTGGATAGAGCACGAGACTT
>CAXRCQ010000241.1:0-3973 GCA_964228845.1 Blastomonas sp. | reverse complement strand
ATTTGCATTACGAGCTCTATCGCGGTGGCCGCGCGGTCGACCCCAATTCGGTCAAGTTCACCACCCGCGCGCAGCTTTCTGGCAGCGAGCTCGCCAATTTCCGCGCGCGGCTGAAGCAGCTGCTCGGCGTGACGCCGGGTGCGGCGCTGCAATCGCTGAGCCCGCCGCCTGCCGCCAAGCAGGACGAGCCCAAGCGCGAGATCGAACGGATCGAAGGCACGACGATCGCCTGAACAGGCCGCGCAAGGCCGGGAACCTTTCATCCCCTGTCGCTGTAAACCTTCCACAGGATGCCAAGCGCATCGCAAGGGAGAGCGATCATGACCGATACCCCGAAGACTAGGACCGAGACGCCTGAAAGCCCTGCAGCGGCCGACGCCGCTGACAAGCGCAAGGGCGGCGGCCTCGTCCCCGACGACTCGCGCAACGTGACCGGTACGGCGAAAGTCGAGGACGGCCGCTGGACCGGCGCGGCCGTGTTCCCGGAAGAAGGGCCCAAGGTGCCGAAGCCGAAGGACTGACCGAATTCAACGTCATTCCCGCGCACACGGGGAGTCCCGCTTCCCTGTTACAGGCAGAGCAAAGAGCTGGACCCCCGCGTTCGCGGGGGTGACGACTACAAAATGCAGATCAGGCCCGCAACTCGACCCAGGTCGGGGCGTGGTCGCTGGCCTTTTCCCTTCCCCGGTGATCCTTGTCGACGCCGATCGCGCTCAGCCGGTCGGCGGCGGCAGGGCTGAGCAGCAGGTGATCGATGCGGAAGCCATGGTCGCGCTGCCAGGCACCGGCCTGATAGTCCCAATAGGTCCACACGCCCCCGGAAGGGCATAAAGTGCCGATCGCGTCGGTCCAGCCATCGGCGAGGATGCGCCGATAGGCGGCGCGGCTTTCGGGCTGCATCAGCGCGTCCGATGCCATGGCCCGCACCGAATAGACGTCATTGTCGCGCGGGATGACGTTGTAATCGCCTGCCAGCACCGCAGGCACCTCTTCGGCCATGATCTGCGCGGCGCGCTTGCGCAGCCGCTCCATCCAGCGCAGCTTGTAATCGAACTTGGGTCCCGGCTGCGGGTTGCCGTTGGGCAGATAGATGCACGCGACGCGAAGCCCATGGATGTCGGCCTCCAGATAACGTGAATGCTCGTCCTCGGGTTCGCCCTCAAGCCCACGCTGCACCTCGACCGGCTGCGCATCGCGCGCCAGGATGGCGACGCCGTTGAACCCCTTCTGCCCGTGCCAGATCGCGCCATATCCCAGCTTCTCGAACTCGGACGCGGGAAAGCCCTCGTCCTGGGTCTTGATCTCCTGCAGGCAGGCGATAGCGGGCCGGGTCTCTTCCAGCCATTCGAGCAGGCGCGGCAAACGGGCCTTGATGCCGTTGATATTGTACGAGGCGATGCGCAGCATGCGGCTGTCTTAGCTGCAGCGTCCGCGCTTGCCCAGCCATTTAGCCCCTGTTCATTTGCAGCCACATAAGCCACCATCCAGCGACACATCTGGGGAGGTCATCATGCGGCGTTCGTCTCGGTTCACGGTGGGAGCGGCTGCGCTCGGCCTGTTCGCCCTCAGCCCGGCCCTGGCACAGGATGCGAGCCTTCCCGATGGCCCGAGCACGCAGGGCAATGTCTCGGTCACGGTCTATAATGGCGGCACCTCGCTGGTGCAGGACATTCGCAGGCTCGCCATCGCCAGCGGCACCAGCCGGATCGAGTTTCCCGATGTCTCCGCGCAGATCCAGCCCGAAACGGTGAGCTTTTCCGCCGAGGGCGCGACGATCGTCGAACAGAATTTCGACTATGACCTGCTGACCCCCGGCAAGCTGATGGAAAAGGCGGTGGGCGAGACGATCACGCTCGTCCGCACCAACCCGGCGACCGGCGCGGAGACGCGCGAGCGCGCCAGGGTGCTGTCGGTCAATGAGGGCGTGGTCGTCCAGATCGGCAACCGCATCGAGGTGCTGCGCGACGATGGCCTGCCGGTGCGCGCGGTGTTCGACAAGGTGCCCGAGAATCTGCGCGCGCGCCCGACGCTCTCGATCACCGTAGACAGCCAGCGCGCCGGACAGCGCGATGCCGCGATCCGCTATCTGACCGGGGGCCTCGGCTGGTCGGCGGATTATGTCGCGCTGTTCGACGAGGCAAAGGGCAGCATCGACGTGCAGGGCTGGGTGACGCTTTCGAACAGTTCGGGCACCACCTATCGCAAGGCCGACACGCTGCTGGTCGCGGGCAATCCGCAGGGGGCTTCGGGCTTCGGCAACCGGCGCGGCAACATCCGGAGCGCAGGCACCGAGACCGCGAACCGCGAGCGGCTGGGCGATTATTATCTCTACCCCGTCGGCCGCACCACGATTGCCGACCGCCAGACCAAGCAGATCAATTTCCTCGACGTGCAGGGCGTGCCCGCGATGCGCGCGTACGAATATCGCGTCGGCTGGCTGGCGAGCATGAACGAGCCGCAAAGCGCCGACACGGTGGTCAAGTTCAACTCGAGCAAGTCGGGCGGCCTGGGCGATGCGCTGCCCGCAGGCAGCGTGCGTTTCTACCAGCGCGACCAGCGCGGATCGCCGCAGTTCATCGGCGAAAACGGCATCGGCCACACCCCGATGGGCAGCGCGCTGGCGCTCAAGACCGGCGAGGCGTTCGACGTGAAGGTCAAGAGCACCGTGGTCGAGCGCAAGCGGCTGTCGAGCAGCAAATGGCAGACGAGCATGCGCTATGAGCTGACCAATGCGCGCGACGGCGCGGTCACCGTGGACCTGATGCAATCGGGGCTCGATTTCGGCTGGACCGACACGCGCATCGTCACCGAGAGCCAGAAGAGCGAGCGGCGCAACAGCAACGCGGTGGTCTGGGTGGTGACCGTGCCCGCGAACGGCAGCGCGGAGGTCACCGCGACCTTCGAGACGCGGTATTGATCTGAAGCCTCGAAATGCACCCCAAGCCCCCCGCCCTTCCTCCGTTTGTCCCGAGCGAAGTCGAGGGACGTCATCGGACAGGGTTGCGTAAGGTCCCTCGACACGCTCGGGACAAACGGATGTGGGTGCTTGGCATCTTGTTGATGATGGGGGGGCTGACCCCCGCCCAGGCCCAGACCCGCCCCGAGATCATCTCCCCCAGACCCGAATCGGTCGCCGTCACCATCTATCGCGATCCGCAGCGCGGCCAGGGCGGGGGCATGAACCTCAATTACCTGAACGGCTTTGCGGTGGTGACCGAGAAACGCACGGTGAGCGTGCCCACAGGCCCTTCGACCATCCGCTTTGCGGGCGTGGCCGAGGGCATGGTCGCGGTGTCCGCCGTGGTGCGCGGGTTGCCGGGCGGGATCGTCGAGCAGAATCGCGACAAGAAGCTGCTGTCGCCCGGCGCGCTGGTCGATGGCACGCTGGGCAACCGGGTGACGCTGAAGCGCACCGATCCGGCGACCGGCAAGGTGACAGAACAACCCGCGGTGATCCGCAGCGGCTCACAGGGCGCGCTGGTGGTGCAGACCGAGGCGGGGATCGAGGCGCTGCAATGTTCGGGCCTGCCCGAAAAGGTGATCTACGAGAACCTGCCCGGTGGGCTGTTCGCGACGCCGGTACTGTCGGTCGATACCGTCTCGCCCCAGGCCGCGACGGTTGAGGTGACGCTGACATATCTTGCCGCCGGTTTCGACTGGAACGCCGATTATGTCGTGAAACTGGGTGCCGACGGCAAATCGCTCGACCTGTTTTCGTGGCTGACGCTCGCCAATGGCAATGCCGAGAGCTTTGCCGATGCCGAGCTGCTGGTGATCGCGGGCACGCTCAACACCCGCCAGCCGATGCGCAACCTGGCCGACCGGCCGCGGGCGACGCCGCTCTATATCCAGTGCTGGCCGCGCGGCAGCACGGCGGACGGAATCGACGACATACCGCCGCCCCCGCCGCCGCCACCCCCGCCCCCGCCGGCAGCCATGGCTCCGCAGCGCGCGCGCACCGGCGCAGTGCGCG
>CAXRCQ010000240.1:0-4436 GCA_964228845.1 Blastomonas sp. | reverse complement strand
AGCGGCAGCAGTTCGGCGAGGGAATAGCCATCCTCGATGCCCATCGCCGCACCCTGGGCGAGGAAGGGCAGCATCGGGTGGCAGGCATCGCCGATCAGCAGCGCCCGGCCCGCATGCCAGGCGCGCATCGGCTTGCGGTCGAACAGCGCCCAGCGGAGCGGGCTCTCGACCCGCGCGAACAGGGGGGCAAGCGCGGTCCAACCGGCGAAATCCGCGCGCAGCCGGTCGGCATCGCCGGGCAGGTTCCAGCCCTCCTCGCGCCAGTCGGCCTGTTCGGTCACCGCGACCAGATTCACGAGGTCGGGCCGGATGCGGTAGGTCACCGCATGGCGGCGCGGCCCGAGCCAGGCCCCGACACCCGGCGGCGGTGCGGCGGGGTCGGCGGGATCGATCCGCACCAGCGCGCGCCAGGCGACATGGCCGGTAAAACGGGGCGCATCCGGCCCGAACTGAAGTTCGCGCACCACCGAGCGGATGCCGTCCGCGCCGACCAGCAGGTCGGCGGTCAGCGTCTCGCCCGATTCGGTGGTGACGGCAACGCCATCGGCGCGGTTGTCGAGCTGGGCCAGCGTCGTGCCCAGGCGCAGCGCACCGGGGCCCGCCCGTTCGAGCGCCTCAGCCAGGATCGCCACCAGATCGGCGCGGTGCAGCGTCACATAGGCCGCGCCCCAGCGCCGCCTCGCCGCGTCGCCCAGCGGAACCTTCAGGATCTCGCGCGCGCTGCGGCCGTCGCGCAGCGTGATCGCCGCCGGAGCCTGGCCCGCCGCCGTCACCGCTTCGCCGACGCCCAGCGTATCGAGCACGCGCATTGCATTGGGACCAAGCTGCAGGCCTGCGCCTACCTCTTCGAGCGCGGCGGCCTGTTCGATGAGGCGCACGTCATGCCCCTTGCGCGCCAGCGCCAGGGCGGCGGCAAGCCCGGCAATACCCGCGCCGGCGATCAGGATGCGCATGGATAGGACCGGGGGCAGGGCATAAGCCTGTCTAGCGCAGCGCGCTCATCATGCAACCGGCGGACTTTCGCACGGAGCCATCCGCCGCTATGCCTGCGGCCATGCTGCCCTCGCTGCTCATCATCGACGATTTCCTGGCCGATCCGCATGGCGCGCGCGCTGCCGCGCTCGGCCTCGGCTATGACCCCGCGACCCGCAAGGGCAATTATCCCGGAACGCTTTCGTCCGCGCCGCTTGCCATTGCTGGACTCGAGGCGGCGGTGGCGCGGATCATCGGCGTGCCCGTCATGCCGCAGCCAGGGACGACGCACGGCCATTGCCGACTGACGCTGAAGGGCGATCGCGGGGTCAGCGGGGTGCATATCGACCCGTGCTTCTATTCGGGCATTCTCTATCTCAGCCGCGACGAGGACGCGCGCGGCGGCACCGATTTCTTCCGCCACAAGCGCACGGGGCTGGAAAAGGTGCCGACCGATCCGCTGGCGCTGGCTGAGAGCGGCTATGCCGATATCAACGCCCTGGTCGAGGAGGTCGTCAACCGCGACACCTTCCACGCCGCGAAATGGGAGCGCGTGATGCGCGTGCCGATGCGCTTCAACCGGCTGATCCTGTTCAGCCCCTGGCTGTTCCACAATTCGGCGGACGGATTCGGCACCGCCGGCGAGAATGGCCGCCTGGTGCACCTGCAATTCTACGCGCGCGGCTGAACCGCCCCTTACGATTCGCCGTTCGCGCTCATCGCGCGCGCCTGCGCCTTTCTGCGGCGAAGATTCTCGCGCAGATTGGCGGCGAGCCTCGCCTTACGCTCTTCGGCGGGGCTCGGTTTCGGGGGGGATTGCGGCTTTTCCATCGGCTTTGCTGCATATCGTCGCACTGGCGCGTTTGGCAAGACCGGCGAGGGTTGACAAACCATCGGCACCTGCGCATAGGCGCAGGCCTTGCGAGCGGGCAGCCCTGTTGCCCGGCATTGCAGGCCAGCGAAATGGTGTGCTGCTGTAGCTCAGTGGTAGAGCGCATCCTTGGTAAGGCTGAGGTCGGGAGTTCAATCCTCCCCAGCAGCACCATTTCGCCACTCCCCCTTCAATAAGGCGGTTTAACGCGGTCCTTCTGCGCGGCGGCGGCATCGGCCCACCAGGTCAGCTCGTCGGCGAACTTGCCGAAATTGCGCTCCAGCGCTTCGCCGCCCGATCCGGTCGGTTGACCCTTTTCGTCGAGCGCCTGCGTGATCTGCCCGACCGAGATCATGCTGGGGATCACCACCATGCCCATTTCGGAAAGCGTGGGGTGCCAGGCCTGGCCAGAGCGAACGCCCGCAAAGCGCCCGGCGGAATAGGTCGCGAGCGCCGCGGGTCGCCAGAACCATTGTTCGAGGAAATGGTCGGTCAGGTTCTTGAGACCCGGCTGCACGCCCCAATTATATTCGCCCGCAACGAACAGGAACGCGTCCGCCGCCTCGATCTTCTGCGCCAGGTCCTGCATGGCGACCGGCGCGGTGCCGGGCTCGTATTCCTTGTACATGCGGTCGAGCATCGGCAGGCCGACCGCCTTGGCGTCGATCAGTTCGGCTTCGACGCCACGCTCGCCGAAGCGGCGCACGCAATAGTCGGCGAGCCGGATCCCCGCCCGGTCCGAGCGGTATGATCCGTAGAGTACGAGCAGCTTTTTCATGGTTCGGGCCTTTCGTCAGGCTGCCAGCACGTCGTTCCATTCGGGATGGCGCCGGAACGCCGCGACGACATAGCTGCAGCGCGGGATGACCTGCCATTGCTCCTCGCGCGCGGTGGCGATCAGCGCATCGACCAGCCGGGCAGCAATGCCCTGACCGCGCATCGAATCGGGGACAAAGGTGTGGTCGGCGCTGACGCGCTTGCGATCGCCGGTCGCGGGGGCATGCGCATAGGTCAGTTCGGCCTCGGCTCCCTGAGCGCGATAGACGAACCGCCCGTCCTCACCGCTGGTTTCATGGTCGATCGTGATCTGGTCGGGGCTGTGCATGCCATGGCTCCTTGTGAGAACAACGCCTGAAACCGATATGGGACGGGCGCGTGGGGTCGGCAAGGAGACGCTCGGATGCGCCCGATCGTTGCGCTTATGCAACGCTCGCCGCGATTTTGGTGGCCCGAAGTCCGCCACTCTTGCACGAAACCCTTTATCTATCAGCCGACTTGGCTTATATCGCGCGCTCGAAGAAACATCAGGAGAATTCGCTATACGTCCGCCAGCACCCCGTCGCGGCCTTGTTCTGCCACCCAAATCCGGCCCGCGCTTCAATCAGTTCATCCAGTCGCCCCAGGTCCGGGTGATCGATGAGAATGGCGAAAATCTTGGCGTATTGCGTACAGCAGATGCGATAGAACGTGCCGCCGCGGTGGGTCTCGACCTAGTCGAGGTCTCGCCCAATGCCGAGCCGCCCGTCGCCAAGTTCCTCGATGTCGGCAAGTACAAGTACGAGGCCCAGAAAAAGGCCAATGCCGCGCGCAAGAACCAGAAGACGCAGGAGATCAAGGAGATCAAGATGCGTCCGAACATCGACGACCATGACTATATGGTCAAGATGAAGAAGGTGCATGCGTTCATCGAGGAAGGCGACAAGGTCAAGATGACGCTGCGCTTCCGCGGCCGCGAACTTTCGCACCAGCAGCTCGGCATGGCGCTGCTCCAGCGCGTGCAGGAAGACGTCAAGGAAACCGCCAGGGTCGAAGCCTATCCGCGCATGGAAGGCCGCCAGATGCTGATGGTGCTCGCCCCGAAGTAACGGCGCATGTCGCCGGTTTCCGGCTTTCAGCGATATTTCGATCGGCTCTGGTAGCTGATCGTTGCCGTGTCATTGGCGGGCACGATCACCTGCCAGACATGCTTGCCGTCCTTGCGAATCAGCTTTCCCGTAGCGCCCCGGATGTCGGTATCGGCGACCTGCGCGAGGTCGATCTCGGCGGTGACGGGCTCGGCATTGGCATTGGTGAGTTCGAGCGAATAGCCGTCCCAGCCGCCTCTGGCCGCAACGAGCTTGCGCGTCGAGGCCAGCTGCACCGCATCGCTCTGGCCGATGGTGAATTTCACCTCCTGCCCCACCGCATAGTCGCGCATCCGGCCCTGGCCGATCAGCAGGCCGTTCTCGCGCGATCCATCGAACACTGCGACCCGGCCCGAGGGCAAGGGCAGGCCGAGGCCGCTCGCGGTCTTGTTGTCCATGCGCAGCTCGATCTGGAGCGGGCGCGGCTCACCCTCGCCATAGCCCATCGCATTGCCGCGATAGACCAGCTTTGCTGGCACATTGGCCTTGGACAGCAGCTTCACCTGCTTCTGGCCTTTCGCGGCGACGGTCGAGCGGAAGGGGACGCGGTAGAGCTTGAGATCGCCCAGTTCCTCGAGCTCGGCCTCCACATTGCGCGCGGCGGTGACCATGATCGCATCGGCTTCGCCACGCAC
The DNA here is from genome assembly GCA_964228845.1 of Blastomonas sp. Lineage (GTDB taxonomy): Bacteria > Pseudomonadota > Alphaproteobacteria > Sphingomonadales > Sphingomonadaceae > Blastomonas. Next base: position 54 of record CAXRCQ010000240.1, on the reverse strand, counting down.
TGCGCTGGTGCGCGCGCGCTGCGGAGCCATGGCTGCCGGCGGGGGCGGGGGTGG
>CAXRCQ010000239.1:0-4144 GCA_964228845.1 Blastomonas sp. | reverse complement strand
CACGAAGCGCATCAACGCGTCCCTTCCGCGCACCAGGCGCGAATTGAGCGTTCCGACCGGACAGCCGACAATCTCCGCAGCCTCCTTGTAGGAACATCCTTCGACCATCACCAGCAGCACCGCCTCGCGCTGCTCGTCGGGTAGCCGCAGCATCGCCCGGTCGATCATGCCCAGCTCCACCATGGCCTCCTGGCCACCTTCGGCGCCGACGCCCAGTCCGGCCTCGTCGGGCACCGAGGTTTCGCGGCGGCGCCGGTTGGCGCGGATCTCGTCGATGAACAGGTTGCGCATGATCTTGTATATCCAGCTATCCAGGCGTGTTCCTTGCTGCCACTGATCGCGGCACGCCAAGGCGCGTTCGATGGCCCTCTGGCACAGATCGTCCCCGTCCGCTGATGACCCGGCAAGGCCATGGGCAAAGCGTCGCATTCGCGGCAGCAGGTCGATCAACAGGGTTTCGAACGTGGTTGTCAGGTTCATTGCCTTTCTGATGGATGAAACGGCTGGCCTCGTGCGTTTCATCCATGGTTAAGCGAAAAAATCGGACAGAGACCAGATGCGCGCGCCCATCCTGATCCTGAGCGTCCTGGCCTCCACCGCCCTGGTGGCGGCGTCGCCATCGCTCGCGCAACTGCAATCGCCCTTGGGACAGCTGGGGTTGCCGGGGCTAGGGCGTGCCGTCGATGGCGCTCTCGACACCGCCGGAGACAGTCTGAACGGGGTAAGCGCCGTCGCGCAGCGCGAGGCGAACCGGCTGCTGCAATCGCGCGACAGGCAACTGGCGCGGTTGCTGCGCCAGCATGGTGATCTGGTGGAACGCGACGCCAATGGCGATCTCGCACGACGCGGCGAACTTCTGGTGACAGAACCCGCAGCCAGCGAATTGGCCGCGCTTGCGCGCGCAGGCTTCTCGCTGATCGCCGAGGAGCGGGTCGAGGGGCTAGACCTGGCGATCGCGCGGCTGCGGGTGCCAGCTGGCCTGAGCCTGGCCAGGGCGGAGGCATCCGCACGTCTGGCCGCGCCCGAGGCCGAGATCGCCGTGGACAATCTGCACTGGCAATCGGGTGCGGCCGCCGGGCAGGTCGGGTTCCTGCCGATCCCGGCGCTGCTTGCTGCACCTGGCGTCGCGCGCATCGATACGCCCATCGGCATCATCGACGGCGCGCCAGGTCCCTCGCTGCGGACGATGGGCAGCAAGGGCTTTGCCAGCGGCGCACCGCTGGCGTCCGATCACGGCAGCGCGATCGTCAGCCTGTTGCAGGGTGAAGGCGCAAGGCGGCTCTGGGTGGCGGATGTCTATGGCAGCGACCCGGCGGGCGGCAATGCGCTGGCCATCGTCCGCGCCCTGGGGTGGCTGGCGCGCAGCGGCTGCAAGGTCGTGACGATCAGCCTGGTGGGGCCGCGCAATGCCGTTCTGCAGCGCGCGATTGCCCAGTCACAGCAACGCGGCATGGTCATTGTCGCGGCGGTGGGCAATGATGGACCTGCCGCGCCTCCCGCCTATCCCGCCTCCTATGCCAGGGTCGTTGCGGTAACCGGTGTGGACCGCAAGGGCCGCGCCCTGATCGAGGCAGGACGGGCGCTCCATCTCGATTATGCAGCCCCCGGTGCCGATGTGCATGCGGTGAATGCCAGGGGCAAGTCGGTCAAGCTGCGCGGGACGTCGTTCGCCGCACCGCTGGTGGCCATCAGGCTCGCCGACGCGCTGGCCAGCGGCGGAAGCTGGCGGGGCAGGCTGGACCGGGAGGCGCGCGATCTCGGACGCCAGGGGCCGGACGATCGCTATGGCCGCGGGCTGTTGTGCGAAGGATGCGCCCGCAAGCCATGACCCTCGACCCGGGGATGAATTAAACCACCGGGGCCATTCGTTCTCCTTTCAGACGGGCCAGCAGTGGTGCCCGCGCTCAAGATGAAAGGAACCCCCGTATGAGAAAGATTCTGTTTGCAGCCGCAACCTTGGCTCTCACCTCGGCGAGCGCGCAGGCGCAGTTGCTCGGCGGAGGCGGACTGGGCGGCACGCTCGGCGGATCGCTGGGCGGAACCCTGGGTGGCAGCCTCGAGCGTCCGGTCGGAGGGACGCTGGAGCGCACCAGCCGCACCGTTCGCGGCACGGCCGATGCCAATGGCTCCACCAGCGGCACCCAATCGGTCGATGCGCGGCGCGGCACGGTTACGGCCGAGCGCAGCGCCGATGGATCGATCGTCGCCTCGAGCGTCAGCCTCGCTGATAGTGTCGTGCCGCCCTCCAGCGAGATGGCGCAGGCCAGCGGACGGGGGGCTGCCAGCGGCCAGGGCAGCGCCAGCGCGCAGCTGATCGGCACCGACGCCGTGACCGGAACGGTCGCTCCCATCGTCCAGGGCACACGCGCCCGCGCCGACGAAACCGTTTCCCGCGTGCGCTCCGCGCCGCTCCCCGGCGAGGCAATGGCCACAGGCAGCGGCGCGGGTGCGGCGACCGGATCGCTTGTCGCCGGCTCGCTTGTCGCCGGCTCGCTTGTCGCCAGTCCATTTGCGGTGGCGGGCAGGGCAGCAGCAGCGGGGCAGGGGGCGGCCATGGTCAGTCGCGGGATGCCGGTGATGCTCCCTGACGGATCGTCGCTGGGCAAGGTGAAGCAGATCGTTGCCAATGGCCGGGGCGAGGTCGAGCAGGTCGTGGTGAAGCAGGGCCGCGTGACACGCGCGCTTCCTGCCGGAATGTTCGCTGCATCGGGCAATGCGCTGGTACTGACTGAGGCCAGTGGCGCCGCCGCTGCGTCCGATACGGCCGAGCCATCGGAATAAGCGGCCAGTCAGGAACTCTGGCCCAGGTGCGGCGCGCTGCCTGCCGCCTGTTCGGGTAGCGCGCTGCAAGTCCCTTGAGGCAGACGTTTGCCGACGTCTGCCCTTCTTGTGTCTGCGAACAGCTTCCCCGCAGATGAAATACCGGAAATCGGGCAGAGGCGAGGGATTAAACACGCAAGCCGGCTCGTTACCCTTTTGACCGCTTGCGATGGCGGCACGCATGAACAGGAGAATGGACCATGATCAGACTTGCCACGCTTTTTCTCCCGGCTCTGGGTCTGGCGACCGCCGCCGCGGCGGCGATCCCGATGCTGCATGAGGAACGGGTCGCCCGGCTGGAGGAATCGCGCATCATCACGCTGCCGATCGCGGGCATCGAGAACCGGCTGTGGTTCGATTATCGCATCAATGTCACAGAGGCGCAGAAGGAATTGGGCAGCGACTTGCGCCGGGCGACCGACATCGAGGATCGGCGCGATGCCTGGGAGGAATATGCCGTCGAGCTGAGGCATGAACGGGTGCATTATATCGAGGAGATGGCAGAGCGCGGCTATCGCATGGGCAATGCCGTGATCGTGAATTGAGCATTCGGAAAGGGTGAGGGTCGACCGGACGGTAGACCCTCAGCTTGCCGATATTGCGGACCGCCGTCCCGATGCCGCGCGGAGGCGTTGTACAGCGAAAACCCGTCCCCGGCTTGCGAGAATGGGGACAATCTCCCTATGCACCGCTATCCCGTGCGACAAGGCCAGTGTCCCGAATGAACCGCACGATCGTGTCCTCCAGCCGGCGATCGGATGATCCCAGGTGCAGCGCTATGCTGTAGTGATTGTGGCCGGACGCGATATGGCTGCGCGGCATGCGCCCATCTTTCGCGACATAATCTCCAGCGAGGCCGAGAAATTCCATCTGAAAGCGAGCGGGGTCATATTCGGCAGAGGCCAGAAGCACGGGCAGGCCGCTCGATAGCAGACCTTGTCGGGGCATATGGTCCTCATCGGACGTGCCTTCCGTGTAATATCGCAGGTCTTTGGGGTCCAATGGCGTGTAGCCATAAAGCCCGGACAGCAGGATCAGCCCGGCAACCCGCTCCTTCAGATCAGGACACAGGCCTGTCAACCCGGCGACATGCACCGCGCCCGCCGATGTGCCCATCAGGAAGATGCGCTTGGGGTCGCCGCCATGTTCGGCTGCATGAGCCTTCAGCCAATCGAGCGCCCGTCCGACATCCTCGCTGCCCGCGGGCCAGGGGTGATCGGGCGCGAGGCGGTAGTTCATGACGGCACCGATCATCCCCGCCTCTGCAAACATCCGGCCGACATTGGCATTCTGCCACGAACCATTGTCGCCCTTGTCACCCATG
>CAXRCQ010000238.1:0-4725 GCA_964228845.1 Blastomonas sp. | reverse complement strand
TGAACATGAACAGCGAAAATACATAAGGCGCGTACTTGCGGCCTTCGGCACCGATATTGGCGGTGAGCATGTCGTCGATAAAGCCGGTAAAGCCCTCAACCATCAGCTGCCAGCGGCCGGGGACCAGCTCACGCTTCGTGCCGCCCTGCATGAACACCCACAGGGCGACCAGCGTCAGCAGCATCCAGAGCGCGCTGTTGGTGAAGCTGATGGTCTGGCCAGCGATCTCGAACCCGCCATTGAAAATGGGGGCGATCTCGAACTGGTGCATCGGGTCGATTTTGCCTGACTCGGCTGCCACAACCTACCTCTTCGTTTAATCTTCAGGCTTATCCTGCGGAGGCTGCTGATTTTTCAGCCCCGCCGAATATGCGTTGGAAACCCGGATGATGTTCCTGAAGGCCACGATGATCCCCAGTGCGAGGAACGTGATCAGGAGCCAGGGCGATGTGCCCAGCCAGCGATCGAACAGCCAGCCGAACAGCAAACCACCTGCAATTCCCCCCAGCAGATCGGCGAGGACCCGGTTGCCAAGTCGATAATTCGCATCGACCCCGCTTCCCTTGCCGCTCGCTTCGGCCTGCTCCCGCTGCGTGATATCGCGAAGCCGATCCCCGATGTGATCGATCCTCGCGTCGCCGCCGACAGGGTCTTGCCCGGGTTCATTCTCTGCCATGTGCTTTACTCCCTGTTATCGGGCCTGAGCCTACGATGTTCAAAAAGCATGCACCCGACAGCGAGCGGACCCGCCAAGGCGCGGCCCGTTTAGAAAGGGCTGGGGTGCAAGTCAATGGTCATGCTGCGCTGCGAGAGAATGCACAAAAAAGCCCGGATTTCTGAGGAAATCCGGGCTTGATCTGGGTTAATACTGCGGTTTGCGTCAGGGGCAGCGGGCATCGCGCACCGGCGGACCGGCATCCCGAGTCTTCCAGCTGCCATCGGGTGCCTGGTATTTTTCGCCCGGCGCGGTTCGCGCAATCGTGTTGCATCCGGCCGTGAACGCAAACTGCTCGACGGTCGAACCTTCGGCCGAAGCGCGCTGGGTATAGACCTGCTTGCGCTTGAGATTGATGTCGGCGACCAGCTTCTGGAGCTGCGCATCACCGCCGCTGACTATCCCAAGATAGCCATCGGGCTTTTCGCCGATGCTGCCATTCTCGCGCGCGGCTTCATAAGCCGGATCGCGCTGGGCCAGTACGGGCATGGCAAGCCCCAGCGCCACCGCACCCAGCAGACCAGCCTTCAAAATCGCCCTGTTCATCAGAAAATCTCCGCATTCTCGTCGATCACCTCTTTGGCCTTGCCATCGAGCCGATAGACGACCTCCTGTTTGATATTGATGTTGAGGTTGATGACGATCGGCTTGTCAGGCGCCGACACCGTCACGCACCCGCCCAGCACTGCGGTGGCCAATGCCAATACCGCGCTCTGCCCCCACGGGTTCCTCAAAATCGCCATCCTTGTCGTACCCTTCATGGACGATCCTCGCTTTCTGGGGGCTGAATGCCCGGTTTTGCTGGCGTTGTCGAATTCGGGCCGGAGGTGGCGGCACCGGGATTGTTGACCTGGCCCGGCAGCAGGCCGAGCACGCCGGGATCGGTGATATATTGCGTGTCGTAAAGCGACCGCGCCGAGGTGATGAGCTGCAGGAAGGGCGCAGCGATCGTGACGTTGAACTGCAGCGGCAGCTTCTCGACCTGACGAGTGAGGAAATTTCGCGACGCCCCCTCGCCCTGGCTCAACCCATCGAAGCGGATTTTCGTGATGACCTCGCCCGCCAGATCACCATCCATTTCGACAACGAGATAACGATAGCGCAATGATCTCAACGCGTTGAATGCGAAATTCGCCATCGTTCCGAGGTCTTCATAGGTGAGCTCGCCGACATAGGCGAGCGTGCCGCCATCCTCGATCACTTCCAGCCGCCCGCCGCGCACATGGCCGCCATCCTTGTCGAAAACGATCGGAATGACTCCGGTGAAATGCCCTGTCGCATTGATGTTCTCGAAATCGAAACCGGCAAGGAATTGCGCGACATCGACCCGGTCGACGCGGAACACGAGGCGGCGCGGCTCCTCGCTGACCAGATCAACCATGCCTGGATCGAGAAGCAGACGCCCCCCGGCAAAAGGCCATTCGCCGCCTTCGACTCGCATCCTGAAGCCGGGAAGTATCTGATAGCGAATCAGACCATCGAACACCGCAAAGCCCGGATTGACCTGCGCCAGTCTGACCGTCTGTCCCGGCGCGGTCTCGAACCCCAGCAGATCGGTAAAGGCGATCTCGCCCGCCAGCCCCGTGACGGGCCCGAAGGCTGCAGCGAAATCGAGCGAATCGGTGCGGAAGCGCCCGGTGCTGGAGGTAACGCCATTGGCCGACCAGTCGATCCGCCCCTGCCCGGTCACTAGTCCGCGCGTATTGGCGATGATGCCGAGCGCGATGTTGCTGACCATTTCGGGCTGGAGTGTGTCATCGAAGGTCAGCGCATCGACGAACAGATCGGCATGGCCGGTCACGCTGGCGAGATCATGCGCGATGGCAACGCGCACCACGGGGCGCAGCGTCTGCGGTTCATCCAGAATGCCCGTCACCGCGATGCGCCCATCCGCGAGCGTCAGCCGCATGTCATCGGTGATCAGCGGCTGGAACCGCGCCGGGGCCTGACGATCGCGCAGCAGCCATTCGTCGCCCTGCACATCGAGCACCGAATCGGCGAAAGACCAGGTGCCGGAGCCTCGCGTCAGCACCAGTGGCACCGCGCCGATGGTCGCTTCGGCATCGGCATAGGCCCCGCCCAGCACGCCTCCGAGACCGACGCTGAAATCGCCCGCAGTGATATGCGTGCCCGACGCCCGCGGGCCGATCAGCAGATCGACATCGGTCAGCTTTGCTGTGCCAGGAAAATCGATCCGAACCGCGCCTGCTGCCAGCGCAAGATCGGACGATCCGAGCTTGCCCTGCACCAGCGTCGGCCCCGCAATCCGCGCTGCCATCTGCAATCCGCGCGGCCCCGAGCGGATCATCGGACGTCCGCGGTCAGGGCATAGCGTCATCGCCTGCGGCCCGCTGACGAAATTCGAGACGCGAAGCTGTTCGACCCGAACGGATTGGCATCTGTCGTACATCACCAGTCCGGCAGCCTGATTCCATCGTCCCTGCAGCGGTAACGCGAGCCCCTCGACCCGCCCACCGGGCAACGGCCCGGAGAGCCGCGCTGCACCGACAAAGCTGAGGCCGCCGCGTCCGTTCCAGAGCGCCTCGAACTGCGGCAGCGCCAGCGACGCGTCATTGGCTGCATAGGCCTCCATCGCCAACTTCAGCGCATAGGCCCCGCCTCCGCGCGGGACGATCCGCAGTTGCGCGACCGGAAGCCCTGGCCCGCCCGTCGCCAGATTGCCCGCAAGCTGCAGTTCCTCGCCCACGCGCCGGAGGGTCAGGCTGTTGCCGCCGATCAGGTGCTCGCCGCCCGCTCCGGTCAGTGCCAACCGTGGCACCGTCACCGAGAGCTGATCGCCTCTGGACCGAGCATCGATGGCGATCGTCAGGTCCGATCCCGGCAAGGCCCGACGCGCAGCGTTGGCCATGCGCCAAACCAGCGGCGCGACCGGCAGGCTCGCGCTGGCCAGAACCGCCGAGTCCAGCGCCGCCAGACGCTCGCGCGCCATGTCCAGGCTTTCCCCGCGCATCTCGCCTTCGTAGCGGATATCGGGCTGCGGACCGCCCAGCCGCAGCACGGTTCTGCCCCTCGCATCGAGCCGCCGGAAACCGAGGCCTTGCGCCGCCGCGGTATCGAAGGCGAGATCGACATCGCCGTCCAGTTGCTGGCCTTCAAAGATGAAGCCGATCCGGCCGCCCAGCCCCTTTGCAGCAAAATCGCCGCCCATCACGCCTCCGACCGCCGGGACCAGCGCGCCCTCAAACCGGTCGAGCGCGGCATTGGCCTCGGCCCGCAGCGCGATCGACGAACGTCCTACCACCAGCGCTCCGGTATCGCAGGCCAGCCCCGCAAAGCGCAGCGGGCCGCGAAACTCCGGGCGTTCGCGCTCGATGCTGACCGTGCCGAACAGGCTGGGCCGATCCAGCGCGCAGCCCTGATAGGCCAGCCGCGCACCGATCGCTGCAACCTGGCCCTTGAACCCGTCGCGCAGATCACCCCTGCCGTCCGCTTTCACGCCGAGAGTGCCATAGGGGCTCTCGATCCGCACGCGCGCGTCGCGCAGCGTCAGGTCGAGCCTCGGCAGACGGAATGGCTCCTGGCTGTCGGTGTAAAGCAGCTTGTCGAGGCTTCCGAAGCTGATGCGGCCCTTGTCAAGCTGTCCATAGCCGCGCAGCCCCTCGACGATCACCTGATCGACGCGCAGCCCGAACAGCCCGCCGCTGACATCAATACTGAGCCGCGCGATTGTCGCATCGGGCCGCTTAGGGTCGCCGAGCACCAGATTGCGCACCGTCTGCCGCCCGACGCCGATCGATTCGATATCATAGCGCGCCTCGATCCCGCGTGCTTCGAGTTCGTTGCCGATCAGGTTGCGCGCAATATCCTCGCGCTGGGTCCAGGCCACCAGCCCCAGAAGCCCCAGCAGTGCCACGCCATAAAGCACCGCCTTCAGCGGCCAGGCCATGCGCCGCCACGCACGGACCTGCCGTTCGGGCGGGATCACCTCGGCCTCTGTATCGGGGTCGCTCATCGTCACCTGAATGGCTTGCAAAGCATCGCGTTGCAAC
>CAXRCQ010000237.1:0-2155 GCA_964228845.1 Blastomonas sp. | reverse complement strand
GGCCGTGGATCGCGGTGCCGCTGCTCCTGTCGTTCCCGCTGCACCTGGCCGATCTGGGAAGGCGCGGGATGCTGAGGCGGCGCTAACCCATCCCGCTCCCCTGCGCAGGCAGGGGCCCATCTCCCACCTGCGCGTGCAGCGCTGACATCGGTGCATTATTCAACCGGCCAGAGATGGGCCCCAGCCTTCGCGGGGGACCAGAAACGGGTCCGCGGTGTCAATCCCTCGCCCCCAAGCTTTGCGTCAATCGCTTGCGCCGAGATAGCCGAGTTGCCCCGCCTTGAAGATCGTCTGGCTGCGGTTGACCGCGTCGAGCTTTTCGCCCGCGCGGTGGATGTGATAGCGGATGGTCGCATGGCTGCGGTCGAGGATCATGCTGATCTCCTTGTCCGTCTTGCCGATCGCCGCCCAGCGCAGGCATTCGACTTCGCGCTTGGAGAGCATGCAGTCCGCGGGCATCCGCCGCTTGGTACGCATCACCATCACGTAACCCGCGATGAAGCGACGGGTCATCGAGGCCATCAGATCGGCATGCTTTTCGAACAGCTCTGACAGGTCGGTGAGCGACTTGTCCATCGGGGTGAAGCTGACGGCGGAAATCTGGCCGAAAGGCAGGTGTACCGGCACCACGATCGCGGCATGGACGAGCGAACGCTTGCGGAAATCGGTCAGGTCCATGTCCTCGAGATATTCGTTGCGCCAGCGCCCGAACATGCCGGTCTCGTTGCACCAGAAGGGCTCGCTCTCATAGCGGCAAGCGCGCGGCAGCGGCGAGTTGAGCGCGAGGCGGCTGTCCTCCCACCAGCGCTCGCCATCGGCCATCCAGCCGAAGATCTCGCCGTTGATGATCGCGCCATCGGCATCGACCATCGGCTCTTTCGACGAGATGTCGTCGCACGCCGCGACCCGGAATCCGCGCGCCTGTGCCATTTCGTGCAGGGCCATGGCGGCGTCGCGAATATCCTCGACCCGGCGGATGGTGACGCGCTGCGCCAGCGTGTTGAACGGGCTGTTGCGCGCCTCCAGATTCTCGCTGAATTTGGCATGTGTCTCGATCATGGTGTTCCCCTTGATTCGATCCGTCTCTCCTGAGGGCGAGACTAGGTGAGAATGCGAGCTAACGCTACGGAATGCAGGATCAGTCGGCATTTTTCGGAGCCAGTGTGACAAATGGTCCGCACCGGACCTTAACCCGTCGTCCGCGCCGCCTTGTCCTTGGCATTCGCACCGCGGATCATCGCTGCCATGTCCGCCCATTGCTGGTCGTCCATCCGCGACAGGCTCTGGTAGAAATTGCCCGAATTGGCCTGATAGCCCGCGCCGTCGATGGCGATGGTCTGGCCGTTGATATAGTCCGCGCCGCGCCCCATCAGCAGCACCGCGAGATTGGCCAGCTCGTGCATTTCGCCCACCCGGCCCATCGGGTTGCCGCGATCGGCATTCTGGCCCTGCAGCCCCTGCGAATTGCCGGGCGACAGCCGCTCGGTCATGCCCTTGGTCGGAAAGGTGCCCGGCGCGATCGCGTTGAAGCGCAGGCCATGGCGCCCCCATTCGGTGGCAAGGCTCTGCGTCATCACGTTGATACCCGCCTTGGACATGGCCGAGGGCACGGTGAACGGCCCGCCATTCCACACCCAGGTGGTGAGGATCGCGAGGAAATTGCCCCGGATATTCTCCGCGATCATCCGCTTGCCGATATTGTGCGTGATGTAGAAGGTGCCGCGAAACACGATGTCCGAGATCGCGTTGAAGCCGTTGACGCTGAGATCCTCGGTGCGGCTGATGAAATTGCCCGCGGCGTTGTTGACAAGGCCGGTGAGCGGCCCGTGCTGCGTCCAGATCGCAGCCACCATCGCGTCGATCGATGCAGCGTCGCGAATGTCGCAGACATGCGCCGCGACCTTGCCGCCGTGCCGGGTCATCAGCTCGTCGGCGGTCGCTTCGAGCACCGCGCCGCGCCGCCCGCAGATATGCACCTCGGCCCCCAGATACAGGAACGCTTCGGCCATCACCTTGCCGAGGCCAGTGCCGCCGCCTGTCACCAGGATGCGTTCGCCCTGCATCAGGCCGGGGCGGTACATGATCTGCGTGATGTCCATTCGGGGCTCTCCTGTTTGTTTTTTGCTGTTTCTGAAATCCTCCCCCTGAGGGGGAG
>CAXRCQ010000236.1:0-5642 GCA_964228845.1 Blastomonas sp. | reverse complement strand
CGCCACCTCCCCCATCGTTTCGCGAGTGTCCAAGTCAAGTCACTGCTCTGGTTGGCTATATGCAGGGTAGCCTGACCGAACCACGCCTGAGCCCCGAGCCGGCGAGCGACGTCCCGGTCTGGATTCTCGGCACCAGCCCCGACAGCGCGATGCTGGCGGGTGCGCTGGGCCTGCCCTATGCGCTCGCGCTGTTCATCAATCCGCAGGCGAGCCCCGAACTGACCGACCTGTATCGCCGCAATTTCCGACCCAGCGCGCAACTCGCCGATCCGTATGTGATGGTCGCGACGACGGCCTTTGCCTGCGATGACGCCGAGCGTGCAGAGTTGCTCCGCAAGAACTATTTCCTCAACATCGCCCGCCTGCTTGGCGGCGGGACGCAACCGGCGCTTGCGCCCGAGGAGAGCCGCGACATGGGCTTTACCGAGCGCGAGGCGATGATCATCGGCGCGCAGGCGCGGATCGCCGCGTGCGGAACGCCCGATACGGTGCGCGACAAGGTACTGGCGATCGCCGAGGCTTTCGAGGCCGATGAGGTCATGATTTCGTGCAATGCCTATCACCAGCACGACCGGCTGCGCGCCATCGAGCTGTTCGCGCAGAGCATGGTCATGGCCGAAGCAGCCTGACGCCATGCCGCCGCTCTTTCCCGATTTCTGTTCCCAAGCGGCCTTGCCGTTCAGCGATGGCGAGGCGCTGGTCATCGACAAGCCCGCGGGCCTGCCGGTCAGTCGTCCGAGAAAGGGCGGTCGCAGTCTTGAGGATTTCCTTCCCATGCTGCGCTTCGGCTTCCAGCGCGAACCGCAGCCGGTGCACCGGCTCGACCAGGATACCTCGGGATGCCTGCTGCTCGCGCGACATGCCAAGGCGCTCAAGCGCTTCGGCGCGGCTTTCGAGAACGGCCAGGTCGAAAAGCTTTATTGGGGTGTCGTCGAGGGCGTGTTGCCCGATGAAAGCGGCCTGATCGATCTTGCACTCGCCAAGACCAGCAGCGCAGCAGACGGATGGCGGATCGTTCCACAGGTGGACGGCAAGCGTTCCGTGACCCATTGGCGACAGCTGGCGGAGACTGGCGGGCGAACCCTGGTCGAGTTCCGCCCCGAAACCGGCCGTACGCATCAGATCCGGGTCCATGCTCTGCACGGCCTCGGCCATGCGCTGATGGGAGACCCGGTCTACGGTCGCGCCGATCCTGCCGGGTTGATGCTCCATGCCGCGCATCTGGTGGTGCCACGCGACGGCAAGCCACCGATCGTCGCCCGTGCCCCCATGCCCGACCGCTTTTGCAGGCTGGGCTTCACCGAGCCGGAGGACATTGATGACTGATATCAATATCCCGGATCATGCCATTGTTTCGGAACGGTTCATTACCGCATCAGGGCCGGGCGGTCAGAATGTCAACAAGGTGGCGACAGCGGTGCAGTTGCACGTCAACATCTTCGCGCTCGGCCTGCCGCCGCTGGTGTACAGCCGGTTGCGCGCGCTCGCGGGTAGCCGGATCAACCAGGATGGCGAACTGGTAATCCAGGCGCGGAGCCACCGGACACAGGAAGCGAACCGGCGCGAGGCGCGCGAGCGGCTCTCCGCGCTGCTGGCCGCAGCTCATGATCTGCCCGCCGTCCGGGCCAAATCGCGCCTCAACCGGGTCGGCAAGACCGAACGCCTGGCAGGAAAGAAGAACCGCTCCACCATCAAGAAGAACCGGGGCAGGGTTTCCTTCGATTGAATCTCACAAACTGGACCTAAATTCATGTACGCATTCGATATTGATCCCAACGCACCCAAGGCGCAGCTCTATGACGACCTGCATTCGGCCGCGATGGCACTGGTCGATGGCGAGCCCGATGGCGTCGCCAACATGGCGAATGTCGCCGCATTGATCTGGCAGTTCCTTCCCGGCCTCAACTGGGCAGGCTTCTATCGCATGGTCGCAGGCGAGCTGGTGCTGGGTCCCTTCGTCGGCAAGCCGGCTTGCATCCGCATCGCATTGGGCAGCGGCGTGTGCGGAACGGCAGCAGCCAGCGGCGAGACGCAGTTGGTCGAGGATGTTCATGCCTTTCCCGGCCATATCGCGTGCGATGCGGCAAGCCAGTCGGAACTGGTGGTCCCGGTGGTGCACGATGGCAAGGTTACCCATGTCATCGATCTCGACAGCCCCCATCTGGCGCGCTTCGACGAGGAAGATCGCGCCGGGCTCGAGCGGCTGGCGCGCAGCCTGGCAGGCCGCGTTTAGGCGCGATTAACCCTGGCGCGCCGGTCTGACCCATATTGGAACAGGCGCACAGCTCTGCTGCGGTTTTACATCGCCGCAATGGTGCAGGCTCCCGGCAAATGCTAACAAAGGCTTAAGATTGCCCGGCGGCATTGGCTCAGTATCTGGCCATGACCCGTCCGGGGTCAGCGATTGCCCAAGGGGAGTTAACCATGAACAGCCGCGCCTTTGCTTCGATGCGCCATGCCGCCCTTGCTGCCACGCTGATGGCGGCACCAGCCATCCCGGTGTCCGCGCATGCAGCCGAATCGCCCCTCAAAAGTGCTTCTGCCAGCCCCGTTGATCTCCACCTGTCCAGTGCCTTCAACGGAACCACGGTGGTTCGCCCCGGCTATGGCATGCGGTTTCCCGTGGGCGCTCCCGCCTATGTCCGTCCGTTCCGCGGTTTCATCCTGCCGCGCGTCTGGATCGCGCCGACCTATTACATCGCGAACTGGCAGGGCTATCGCCTGCCGCACCCCGCTCAGGGCTTCGGCTGGTCGCGATATTATGACGATGCGGTGCTGACCGATCGCAACGGCCGCGTCTATGACACGGTGCAGGGCGTTAACTGGCAGGCTGCGCCGGGCACGAACACCACCACGGTGGTCAAGCAGGTCTATTCGCCCGATTACGACCCCTATAATTACGACGACAGCCTGTTGCTCGGCAATGATGACGTCGTCGAAGGCACGCATTGGGTGCGCGGACCGGCTGACACCGCTGGCGTCGACTATGACCCCAGCGTTCCGCCGCCCCCACCTCCGGTCTATTCGCAGATGGACGATCGTGCGTTTCTGGAGGCTTGCCGTCGCGATAGCGGATTGGGCGGAGCCGCCATCGGTGCCGCTGCAGGCGGCCTCGCGGGCAACCGCATCGCTGGACGCGGCAATCGCACTGGCGGCACGCTGATCGGTGCCGGCGTCGGCGCGATCGCCGGGATGGTGATAGACAAGGCCGAGGATCGCGAGCGCTGCAAGCGGCTGCTCGCGGCAGAGACCGCCGGGGGCTATGGCACCAGCTATGCGCCTCCTCCAGTCGGGACGCCAGCCTATGCGCCACCGCCGCCGCCGCCCGCATCGGGCTATGCGCAGATGGACGACCGGGCGGTTCTCGAGCTTTGCCGCCGTGACAATGGCCTGGGCGGCGCCGCGATCGGCGCAGGCCTCGGCGGACTTGCGGGCAATCGCATTGCCGGGCGCGGCAACCGTACCGGCGGGACGCTGATTGGCGCGGGCGTCGGCGCAGTCGCGGGCATGCTGATCGACAAGGCCGAGGATCGCGAGCGGTGCAAGCGGCTGCTGGCACAGCAGACCGCGGTCGCTCCGGGGCAGCCGGGCGGGTATCCGCCGCCGCCTCCGGGCTATTATTACTATTACCCGCCGCCGATCGTCACCACGATCACCATCACCCCGGGAAGCTGCAACTGCAACGAGACCGTGGTGGTGACCGAAGGCGCGCCGTCCCACCACGCTCCGGTGGTGCACCACCGCAGCAAGAACGTGCGCGTCTATCGCAAGTGATGGTCAGCCGCTGACCGGCGTGTCGCCATAGCCGGTCAACCCCCAGGGATCATAGGGGCCGAGCACAAGTTGCTCGAACGTGCCCATGCCGGTCTCGCCCTCGCTGGTGGTTACGCGGCACAGCACTTGCACGTGCAGATTGCCCATGTCGGGGGCAAGCGGATCGAGCGCGGCGAGATCGAAATCCTCGCGCCCCACCGCCAGCGCGCCGTGGTGCAGGCCATGGCCCCAGCGCGGACAGGTATAACCCAGCCCGCGCATCTGGAAGCGCTGCATCGGCTCGAAACCGATGGTCAGCGGCCCGCTGTCGGTGTCTATGGTGAGCTCGCCTCCGGAAGGCCAGCGCGTGCCGGGCTGATGCTGCGTCACCATCCTGGCGGCGGGAGTCTCGACGAAGCCGTCATGCCCCGCGCCATCGGGAGCGATTCCCGCGCGCGTGTTCCACGGCGTGCCGCTGCGATGCGCGTTGATGTGAAAGAACAGGCTGCGCTGCTCCAGGTTGATCGGCGTCCATTGCCAGAAGAAGCAGGGCTGGCGGCTGGCCGAATGCGGCTGCGCATCTGCCGCGCCCACCGGCCTGACGCCCCAGCTGCGATCGCGCGTCCCGCTGCAACCGGGCGCGACATCGACCCGTTCGCCATCGACTTCGATCCAGCCCGTATAATGGCCGTTCTGCGTCATCCGGGTATAATCCATGAAGGTGCGCGGGCCGTTGCGGAAGGTGAAGCGCGGCTCCTCGATCGGGAAAGCGCGCCCGGTGAAGGTCAGGTCCGCCCTGATGCCTTCGCCATCGACATGAATGCGAAGCGCCTTGAGCGGCTCGATGACCTCGATCCGGATAGGACCGACCTCCAGGTCCATTCGCTCCATACCGAGTTCGCGCGAGGCATGAAGATTGTGCTGCAAGCCATTGCGGATGCAGGAGAAGCTGGCATCGGCAATATCGAGATGCGGGTAGACGCCAAAGGCCAGCGCGAAAAATCCGCTGCCGTCGGGATTATAGCCGTTGAAGAAATAGCGATCGTAGAAATTCCGGTCGGTGCCCGAATAGGCAATCGGCTCGGCGGTCTGATGCAGAGGGAAGTCATCACCTTTGGTCAGCATGTGCTTGTCTCCGATAGCTTTTTTGTATGGTTCAGCAATGCGCCGATGCTGTCATGATCGAGCGCGAGGCTGCACGCACCGCGCGCCATGGAGAGGAAATTGGCATCGCCCCGCTCGGTGCGTTCGACAAAGGCGGCGCTGAAGACCGCGGTCGAGAGGCCCGATAGCGCCCCGATGCGGTAATCATTCCAGATGTCAGCCCGATTGCGGGGTACCCCGAGCCGGGTCATCTCCTCGCAATACAGGTCGATCAGGTCAAATTCGTGCGCGCGGCGCAGTTCGGTGCCGATGCCAGCACCGAGCAAATAGCCGAGGTCGCTGGTTCCGCCGCCGGTAACGCAGGTCTGCCAGTCGACCACCGCGAGCGGCTCGGCCCCTCCGCGAATTTCGAACAGCATGTTGTCCAGCCGATAGTCGCCATGGGTGATGCAGCGGGTCGATGGCGTGAAATCGAACCAGGCTGAGCAATGCGCGCTAAGAAGTTCGCATATTTCAAGATATTCCGGCTCGATCTGTCCCGCATAGCGTTCGCGAAACAGCGCCTGCGCCCCCGGATACGCGCCGACGATCCAGTCGCGCGCCGCCAGGTCGGGAAGCAGCCAGTCCTCGTCCAGCAGCGCCAGGCCATCGGTTGCGGCATGCAGCAGCGCCGCCTCGCGCACCGCCGCCTCGGCCTCAACCAATGTGCAGGATTGGAGCTGGTTGCCCACCCGAGCCGGGCCGAGATCCTCGAACAACAGGATGAAATCGCAGCCGGTCTCATC
>CAXRCQ010000235.1:0-9265 GCA_964228845.1 Blastomonas sp. | reverse complement strand
GCATGTCGCTGCTGATCGCCGCTTCGAGCGCCGCCAGCTGCCGGTCGAGCTCCGCCGAGAGCGTGGCGAACACCGCCTCGCTCTGGTCGGTCGGGCGCGCCTCGGCGCTTTCCGCGACGCCGATCAGCCCGGCGAGCTTGTCGTTGAGCTTGATCGGATAGTTGAGCGGGTCCTGGCGCGAACGGTTGCGCACCTGGTAGAGCTCGCCCTCGACCGCGCTGAGTTTTGCATCGAACGCACCAAGGGCTGTGCGCAGCGCGGCATTGGCCGAGGCGTTGCCCGCCGCTGCAGCGGTCTGCTCCTTGATGCCCCGGATCAGCAGCACCGCTTCATTGGCCTGGCTGACGCGCTGGCTCACCCGATTGGCAAAATCGAACCGCGCCTGCAGATCGGCCTGGGTGACATTGGTCAGCCGCGGGTCGGTGCGGATCTCGAACGGCTGGGTAAAGCTCTTGCCGTCGACCGTCAGCCGCGCCTGATAGCGGCCCGGTGCTGCGGTGATGCCGCCATTGCGGCTGGTCCACAGGATCATGCCGGGAAAATCGGTAAAGCCGGGATAGCGCATCTTCCACACGAAGCGGTTGAGGCCGGGCTTCATCGTCGTGGTCGGCTTGGGCTTGGGCTTGAACGGATCGTTGTCCTCTTCGTCCTTCTTCTCGTCCTTTTTCGGCTCGACCGGATTGCCGGCAAAGCTCTGGATCAGCGCGCCGTCGGGGCCGAGAATGTCGAGCGCACGCTGCTGGGGCCGGGTGGGAAGGAAAGAGTCGCTCGCCACGCCCTCATCGACCTCGCGCACCGCAGGGGCGGGCGCGAACAGCCGCTCGGTACGCGGCGCGCCGCTTTCCAGCTGGCGCAGCACGCCGATATTGTCGAGCACCCAGAACGAGCGTCCGTGGGTCGCGATCACCAGATCGTTGGCGGTGACGGCGAGGTCCGAGACCTGCACCGCCGGCAGATTGCGCTGCAGCTTGCGCCAGTCCTTGCCGCCGTTGAACGAGACCCACACCCCGCGCTCGGTGCCGAGATAGAGCAGGCCGGGGCGCACAATGTCCTCGCGGATGCTGCGCGCCATTTCGTCGGCAGGCAGGCCCGCCGCGATCGACGTCCAGGTTTTGCCGTAATCGGTGGTCTTCAGCACATAGGGCTTGATGTCGTTCAGCAGGAAGCGATGGCCCGTCATATAGGCGGTGCCGTCGGAATGCGGCGAATCCTCGACCGTGGTGATCTTCACATAAGGCGGTAGGCCCCTGGGCGTGACGTTGCTCCACTTGCCGCCGCCATCGCGCGTCACATGCACCAGGCCATCGTCCGATCCTGCCCAGATCAGCCCGCGCTCGCGCCGCGACGGGGCGAGCGCGAAGACGGTGGCATAGGTCTCGACACCGGTCTGGTCGCGCGTGATCGGGCCGCCCGACGGGCCGAGCGTCTTGGGATCGGCCAGCGTCAGGTCGGGACTGATCTTCTCCCAGCTCTGGCCCTCGTTGCGGCTGCGCCAGACATGCTGCGAGGTGACATAAAGGCTTTTCGGATCGTGCGGGTCGAACACGATCGGGAAGGTCCACTGGAAGCGCTCGGCAATCTCGCCCGCCGAATAGCCCATCGGATTGTCGGGCAGCACGTTGATCGCGCGCGCCTGGCCGGTGGTGCGGTCATAGCGGTCGAGCGTGCCGCCATAGCTGCCCGCGTAGAAGATCTCGGGATTGAGCGGATCGTTGGTGACATAGCCGCTCTCGCCGCCACCTGCGGCAAAGCCATATTGGCCGCCAAGCACGTTGACATGCTTCCAGTCGCGCGAGGGCACGCAGATGGTCGAATTGTCCTGCTGCCCGCCGCAGACGAAATAGGGGAAATGGTTGCTCACCGAGACGCGGTACATCTGCGCGGTCGGGTAGTTTTGCCGCGTCCAGCTTTCGCCGCCATTGACGCTGACATTGGCGCCGCCGTCATTGGCCTGGATCATCCGCTGGTTGTTGGCGGGATCGATCCACAGGTCGTGGTTGTCGCCATGCGGCACCTTGATCTTCTTGAGCGTCGCGCCCGCATCGTCCGAGCGGAAGAAGTCGACGTTGAGGATATAGACCCGGTCCTTCTCGACCGGATCGGCGAGCAGGCGCGAATAATAGAAGGCGCGCTGGCGCAGGTCGCGGCTGTCGTTGCTGCGCTTCCAGCTCGCTCCGGCATCGTCCGAGACGAACAGCCCGCCTTGCTCGGCATGCTCGACAATGGCGTAGACGCGGTTCGCATCGACCGGCGAGACGCTGACCCCGATCTTGCCGATCAGCCCCGTTTGCGGCAGGCCGGGCGCGCGGGTCAGCTCCTTCCAGCTCTCGCCGCCATCGGTGCTGTGGAACAGGCCGCTGCCCGGCCCGCCCGAGCTCATGCCCCAGGGCTTGCGCCAGGCCTCCCAGAGCGCCGCGTAGATGTTGCGCGGGTTCTTCGGGTCGATCGAGATGT
Source organism: Blastomonas sp. (assembly GCA_964228845.1). Classification (GTDB taxonomy): domain Bacteria; phylum Pseudomonadota; class Alphaproteobacteria; order Sphingomonadales; family Sphingomonadaceae; genus Blastomonas. The sequence goes on along the minus strand of CAXRCQ010000235.1, from coordinate 6,811 downwards.
CGACTGCGCCGGTCTTGGCATCGCGGAACAGCACCTTGCGCCAGCTCTTGCCGCCATCGGTGGTCTTGAACACGCCGCGCTCGGCATTGGCCTCGCCATAATGGCCGAAGCCCGCAACAAAGGCGGTGTCGCAATTGGCCGGATCGATCCGCACCCGCGCGAAATTCTGTACATCGGCAAGCCCGGTCTTCGCCCAGGTCTTGCCCGCATCGACCGACTTCCACACGCCGTTGCCGGGCAGGATGTTGCCGCGCAGCTGGGTTTCGCCGGTGGTCAGATAGAGGATATCGGGATTGGCCTCGCACACCGCGACGCCGCCCACTGCGGCGGTATCGAGCTGGCCGTCGGTCACCGGCTTCCAGCTTTGCCCGCTATCGGTGGTCTTCCACAGGCCGCCGCCGACGGCGGTGAAATAATATTCATGCGGGCGTGCCGCGCTGCCGGTGGCGGATATCGAGCGGCCGCCGCGATCGGGACCGATATTGCGCCAGGTCAGCGAGGTGAAATAGGCTTGTTCGTCCTCGGGCAGTGGAGCTTCGGCGGCTTCCTTTGCCTGGTCGAGCTCATTGGCATCCTGCGCCATCAATGCGCTTGCCGGCAGCCAGCAAAATGCCAGCGCCATCAGTTTTGCCCGCGATTTCATGTGATTCCCCTGTTGTCCCCCGGAATCTGCCCGCAGCGTCGCGGAGCCCTCCGGCTGTTCGTGTTGGACGGGAGCATCGGGCGCGGCCTGAAGAAAATCAAGCCGGATCACCGCGTTGCGCGACGAGCCGAAGCGAGGCGGATACAACCGATCCGATCGTCAGCCCTGTGCCAGCAGTGAGGTCCGCAGGGTCATCGCATCGGCGAGGGGAAGGGCGTGCACGGTGACCGCCGAAGGCCGTCCCGCGACCCCGATCGCGACATCCGCCAAGCCGATATAGCGGCTGACCGCGCTCTGCCTGATATCGACGCTCTGCACCCGGCGCAGCGGCAGCAGCGTGAGCGTCTGGTTCCAGAAACCGTCGCGCACATAGAGCTGATTTCCGAGCAGCGCATAGCGGTGCGCGCGCCAGTGCAGCCAGCTGATCAGCGGGATGACGGGCAGGCCGAGCAGGAGCAGGGCTATCCACGGGTTCGCCAGGCTGGCCGACACGGCGATTCCCAGGATCGGCACCGGAAGCGCGAAAGCCAAAGGCACCCACCACATCGCCGGATCGACCGGGCGCATGGCGCTATGGTCGGTCTCCCAGGCGATGCGCGTCTCACCCAGTACATGGCGCAGCTCGTCTGCGGTCGCGAGCGGAGCAATGCTGTGGTCGCTTTCCTTCTCGCTGTCGCTGGCCAGGCTCTGCACCTTCAATTCGTACCAGCCGAAGCGGCGGCGGATCGGGCCGGTGGCGATGACCGCGGCCTGGATGCGATGCAGCGGCATCACGACATCGGTCAGCGTCAGCAGTCCCCGCCGGCGGCGGAAGCCCGTTTCGGTGCGTTCGAGCCGGAAGCCATATTCGCGAAGCACCGTGCGGATGATGCCGCCGACCAGCCCGACGAGCAGCACGCCGACCAATGCGGCAATGACCGAGGCGATGCGCGCGGCGAGATCGAGCGCGGCAAACAGATCGTCCAGTCCCAGGAAATCCAGAAACCGACGCGGGTCCCAGAAGTCGCCGGGGATCAGGAAATCGAGATTGTTGAGCAGCGCGCCGACGACCGCGAAAAAGACCAGCGAGAAGTTGAACACGCCGGCGGTCAGGATGCGCCGGATGTCCATCGCGAAGAGCAACGGTGCATCGGCCTGGGGCATTGCGATCGCCTCGGCGCCGGTGTCCGCCGCATCCGACGGCAGGCCGCCCGCCTGCTGTGCCTTGCGCAGGCGGATGACGTCGCGCAGCCGCTCGGCCTCGGCGAGATCGACCGAATCCAGCGCGCCCTCGTCGCCGCTGCCGCTGCTTCCGGTTTCCAGACGCACCTTGGCCATGCCGAGGATGCGCGCCAGCGGCCCCTGTTCCAGGTTGACGTCCTGGATGCGTTCATAGGGAATCGAGCGGACATTGCGGCTGAATATGCCGCTGGCGATGCGCAGTTCCTCTGGCTCGAGCCGATAGGAAAAGCGCCACCAGCGATAGAATTCAAAGCCGAACAGCGCGAGCACGGCGAACAGCGCGATCAGCCCGACCCAGGGCCTGAGTTCGTCCGGCCCGCTGAGTCGCAATGCGATCAACCCCAGCAGCGCTTGCGGGGCCTGTCGCGACAGGTTGAGCATCAGGGTCAGCGGGTGCAGCCTGCGCTGGGCAGCCGTCTCGGGCTCGGCAGGCGCAGCGGCGCTCAGCGTCTCGCTCATTCGGCCTCGCGGCGGATGTGCAGCCGCATCGCATCGCGCATCGCCTCGGCGCGGTCGCGGGCCAGGCCGGGCAGGGTGACGATGCTGTTGTGCGTGCCGGCGGTGTGGACGGTCAGGCTGGCCAGGCCGAACATCCGCTCGACAGGACCTTCGCCGAGATCGATATGCTGGATGCGCTTGAATGGCACGATGGTATCGGTGCGGAACAACCAGCCGCGCGCGACGCGCAGCTGTTCGTCGCTATCGGAATAGCCCCAGCGCTTCCATTTGCGCTGCGGCAGGAAGACGATGATGAAGGCACCCAGCGCCAGCACCGGTGCGAGGATCGCGCCATGCTCGATCAGGCCCTTGGTCACGAGCGCGAGTTCGACCCCGAATGCGGCTGCCATCGCTGGCAGGACCATCAGGGCCGTCATGATGCGGATGACGTGGCGGTAGCGCGGGTCCAGCGCAATCAGCCCGGCACCCAGTTCATCCGGGGACGAGACAGCGAAAACCGGACCATCCGCCAAACCTGCCGACATAGATGCTTTTGCTCCCGAAGCGCGAGGCAGGACTGGCCTCGCTGCAGCACTATGGAGCAGGTGTATTAGTCATGCAAGTCGGTTGCGCCGCGTGCCGAGGCGATCACTCGGGCGAGGGGGCTTCGGGCTCGGGGCGCGGCGGCACTTCCTCGCCATTGGCCTGCGCGCGCATCGCGGCGGCGGCAGCCTCGCGTTCGGCTTTCCGCGAATCGAGCTGTGCCTCGATCTCCCTCTGCCGCGCCTCGACCGCTGCGGCGTCGGCGTCGATGTTCGACAGGCGACGCTGACGCTCCTCCTCGATCAGCCGACCGGCAATGGCTTCCTCACCCTGCCGCTTCTCGGCGCGCGCGGCCTGGACCAGCGACTGGGTGCAACCGGTAAAGCCGCCCGCGCCGACCGGCGAGCAGCTATCGGTGCCGAAATTGCCGACGGTTTCCATCGAGCGGACGCGCTCGGTCCAGCTGGTATTGGCGATCGAATTGGGGTCGCTGCGCAGCTTTTCGGGAATGCGATAGCGTTCCTGCTCGTCCATGCGCATGCACACCACGATCTCGTTCGGGTCGTTCGAGGGTTCGCAGGCATCGTCACCATAGACGATCTTCTGGACGACCTTGTCGCCCGCATTGTTCTGCGCAGCGGCGGGCGCGGCGAAGGCCGTTCCGATGAGCAGCAGGGCTGCCAGGGTACCGGTCTTCGTCATGTCGTCCTCCGCTTGGATATAGTCGTCTGTGGCGATTAGCCTGCACCGGATGAACGGCGCGTGATCATGGGGTCAGATTCGCTTCGAAAGCGCGATCGCGGCGCGGCAGCCCATGCGGATCACCGCGCTCATCACCGGATAGCCGAACGCCTGTTCCGCGCCCTCGGAGAGCGCACGATCCTTGTGCTCGAGCTCCTCGTCGCGAAACTTGGCGATCGCGCTGCTCAATTCGGGATCGGTATCGCCCAGTTCCTCGAGCTGTTCGGCATAATGCCGGTCAATCTCGGTCTCGACCGCGACGGTGCAGGCCATCGCCGCCTTGGGACCGATCAGGGCGGTGACCGCGCCCAGGCCGAAGCCGGCGACGTTCCAGAAAGGCTGCAAGGCGGTCGGGCGGACGCCGCGTTCGGCCATCAGCTTGTCGAAGAACGCGCGGTGCACCTCTTCCTGCTCGGCCATGCCGGCAATGGCGCGCGCCTCGGGGACGTGATCGCCCATCACCGCGCGCTGCCCGGCATAGATGCGCGTCGCGCCATATTCGCCCGCCTGGTTCACCCGGATCATCTCCGACAGGTCAAGCTCCTTGCGGACAGGCTGGAGCGGTTCGTTATCCTGATTCATGCGGCAATCGTCCCGGTCTTTCTGCGGCGCAGCAGCAGATAGATGGCGCTCGCCCCGGCCAGCGACAAGAGGAAATTATAGCCCGCCAGCGAGATGCCGAACAGCGACCAGGGTGCGGTGTCGCAGCGGACCAGCGGATTGGCCATGATCGAATTGAGCACGTCCTCGGCGTTCCCGCCGACCGGCGCTGCGGTGGCGCAGCGGGTGAGCCCTTCCCACCAGCCATATTCGACCCCGGCATGGAAGCCGCCGATCAGCCCGCTGACCGCGATGGCAATGGCGGCGAGCGACGCCATCGCGACCCCCAGGCCCTCGACGCGCTTGACCGACAGCACGGCAATGCCGCCAAGAACCAGCGCCGCCCAGTGCGGCCAACGCTGCCAATAGCACATTTCGCACGGATAGAGGCCGAACACATATTGGCTGATCAGCGCTCCACCGAGCAAGCTTGCAGGCAGAAGAAACGCCAGCCATGCGGCGATACGCGGCGCGCGCGAAGTCATCAGGTCAGGCCCCCGGCAATAAGGTCTAGAATCTCAAACGGCTCAGTTGCGGCGCGTGACGGCACGCCCCGCAGCAGAAGAACGCGCCGCGACCGGACGGGTTGCCGCCAGCCGCGAACTCGCCAGCGTGGTGCGCTGCAGGGTCGCGAGCGCGTAATAGAGCTGGAAGTCCTCGATGCCCTTTTCCTTGAGCTGCTCGGTGGTCATGGTGAAGCGCGGATCGTCGAGCTTGTCGACCTCCAGATCCTTGTCGTCCAGCCCGATCTCGTTGATCAGATGGCCGCGCAGATCGGATTCGCGCAGCTTCATCCGGGTCTTGTAATCGGGGTCGGAAATCTGCGGCACCGCGATATCGGGCTCGATCCCGCCTTCCTGCACCGATTTGCCAGAGGGGGTGAAATAGCGTGCGGTGGTCAGCTTGAGCGCCGAGGTGCGCGAGAGCGGCAGCAGCGTCTGCACCGATCCCTTGCCGAAGCTGCGTTCGCCCATCACCAGCGCGCGGCGATGATCCTGCAGCGCGCCCGCGACGATTTCCGAAGCCGAGGCCGAGCCGGAATCGACCAGCACGATCAGCGGCAGGCCGCCGGTGCTGTCGCCGGGGCGGGCATAATAGCGCTCGATATCGCCCTTGTGACGGCCGCGCTGCGAGACGATCTCGCCCTTCTGCAGGAACACGTCGGAGACCGCGACCGCCTCGTCGAGCAGGCCGCCGGGGTTGGAGCGCATGTCGAGGACATAGCCGACCGGCTTGCGGCCCAGTTTCGCCTCGATATCCGCGATCGCCTGGTTCACGTCCTCGCCGACGCTCGAGGTGAAGCTGGCGATGGTGATGATGCCGATATCGTCCTTCACCTCCCAGGTGACGGGCTTCAGGTCGATGATCGCGCGGGTGATGGTGACGTCGAACGGCTTGTCGCGGCCTTCGCGCACGATGGTGAGCTTGATCGAGGTGCCCGGCTCGCCGCGCATCTGGTCGACCGCATCGTCGAGCGTGCCGCCATAGATCAGCTTGCCGTCAAGATGCGTGATATAGTCGCCGGCCTTGATCCCGGCCTTGTCGGCGGGGGTTTCGCGGGTCGGGGCGATCACCTTGACCGCGCCGTCCTGCATCGTCACCGACAGGCCGAGCCCGCCATACATGCCCTCGGTCTGGGTGCGCAGATTGGCGAAGTCGCGCGCGTCGAGATAGCTCGAATGCGGGTCAAGTGCGGCGAGCATGCCGTCGATCGCGCCGCGCACCAGCTTGTCGTCATCGACCGGCTCGACATAATCGGTCTTCACCCGCTCGAAAATGTCGACGAATTTCGCGATCTCGGCCTGGGTGTCGGATTCGACCTGCGAAATGGCAGAGGTGGTGATCGGCACCAAAGCCACGGCAAGCGCGATGGCAGAGGCACGGGCGAGGCGGGATTTCATCATCGAATGGCAACCTTGTTCTTGAACCGGCTATGTCGGGCCCGGAACGTGCCGCTTCTGCCCATCCATGATGGCAACGGCATTCCCCAGGCAGGTGCTTCGCGCTTACCCCTGGCGCGGCGCATGCAATCTAGTCCTCAGCGCGCCCAATTGCCAGATGCTTTGCCACCGGCACCGAATGCGCTTCGACCAACGCCTGTTGTGCGTGCCAAAGCTTGCTGCGCGGTGAACGGACAGCGTCAGGTGACGAGGGCGGCGATGTCGATCGGGCGGCCGTTGCGGCGCAGCTCGACGGTGATGCGCGGACGGTTCTCCGCAGCGCGACCGATGGGGTCGCCCTGCGCGATGCGCTCTCCCACCTTCAGCTTCGTCCGTGCGAGGCCGGTAATGAGGCTGGTCCAGCCGCCGACATGTTCGATGATGACGATCTGGCCGAAGCCGCGATAGCGTCCGGCAAAGGCGATGCGGCCATCTGCCGGGGCGATCAGCTGCGCACCGGGCCGGGTGGCGAGCGTGAGCCCGCGCGAGCGCACGCCGGTCGCGGCGACCTCGCCAAAGCCGGTGACGATCGCACCAGCAGTGGGCAGCCGATAGGCGGGACGCGCGCTGGTCAGGGGTGGCGGTGCATTCTCGATCACTTCGGATGCCTGCGGACGCGGCGGGCGCAGCACCGGGCCTTCGAGCGCTGCCAGCCGCTGGCGCAGCGTGGCGCTGGCTTCGAGAT
>CAXRCQ010000234.1:0-2399 GCA_964228845.1 Blastomonas sp. | reverse complement strand
GTCGATCGGGCTGGCATCGCGTGTCGGTGGCAGCGCCCTGGCCAGCGCGATCACCATCTCGCGCGCCCTCGCCGAATTCGCATTCATCTGCGCGATGATCGCGCCGACCTCGACATGGTCCTCGCCTTCGCGCCAGCAATCATAGTCGGTCACCATGCCGACCAGCGCATAGGGCAGTTCCGCCTCGCGCGCGAGCTTGGCCTCGGGCATGGCGGTCATGCCGATGACGTCACATCCCCAGGCGCGGTACATATGGCTCTCGGCACGGCTGGAAAATTGCGGGCCTTCCATCGCGAGATAGGTTCCGCCCCGGTGCACCGGCGCGCCCGCCGCACGCGCTGCGTCCGCCGCAAGTCCGGCCAGCCTCGGGCAGACCGGATCGGCCATCGAGACATGCGCAACCATGCCGGTGCCGAAGAAGCTGCTGTTGCGGTGCACCGTGCGGTCGATGAATTGATCGACGAGCACGAAACTGCCGGGTGGCAGTTCCTCGCGAAGCGAGCCGATCGCCGAGATCGCGAGAATATCGGTGCAGCCGGCGCGCTTGAGCACATCGATATTGGCGCGCGCATTGACATCGCTCGGGCTCAGGCGGTGCCCCTTGCCGTGGCGCGGCAGGAACACGAACCTGTGGCCGCTCAGCGTACCGATGACGACATCGTCCGATGCCTCGCCAAAGGGGCTGTCGATGCGGATCGACTGCGCGTCCTCCAGCCCGTCAATGGCGTACAGGCCCGATCCGCCGATCACGCCGATGGTCCATTCGCTCATTCCGCCCTGCCCCTTGTCTGCCGCGTTCGTCCCTCTGCTAGAGTAGGTGCTGGCGGGCGCAATCCCTAATCTCGCGACAGCGAGGAAATCCATTCGCGAATGAGCGCGACACCCTCTTCATGCACCATCGAGCGTCCGACCTCGGGCATCGCGACGCCGGGTTCGGTCGATGCCATGCGATGGATCATGATCGACTGGTCGGGATGGCCGGGCCTGATTGCGAACTCGTGCCCGCCGCTGCCGCGGCCCGCCGCAACCGGGCGCTTGTAAATGCCCGTGGCCGCGCGGTCGGATGCGGCGGCAGCGTTGAGGAACAGCCCCGAATTGCTCGCCGACCCCTGAGGGTTGTGGCAGTGCGCGCAATTCACGCTCAGATAGGCGCGCGCACGCTGATCGAGCGATCCGCTCGCTGGCTGGTTCCAGATCGGTCCGCCACCCAGTCCGGGCGTGCCCGACCAGTCGATCCGCGAAGACAGGTGCCTCGCGGCTGCGGGTGCAACGTTCATATTGGCGGCAATCGGCCCGATCGGCACCACTGCCCCGGCCGAGGAATGACATTCCTTGCACTGGTTCTTGTTGGGTACGGCATAGCTGATCTCGACGCGGCTGCCGTCGGGCCTCGTCACACTCATCGGCAGGCGCGTACCCGCCACCTTGAGTTCCGCATCGCTGAGGTCGGCATTCCAGACATAGGGCAGCGCCTCCCAGCCACCCGCGCGGCGCAGCAGCACGCGCGTCTCGATCGGACGAAACCCGGCCCCCGCCCCATATCCGAAAGTCTTTACCAGCGCGCTGCCCACCGGAAAATCGAGCCTGCCCGAAGCGTCGGCGGATACGCGCAGACCCTGAGGCAGATAGAGGAACCGCTGCTTTTCGGCATAGTCGGAAAATAACGGCGTCCTGAGGCTGTAGCCGATCATGGCCCCGGACGGCTGCGTGACGCCCTCTCCGCTGAAAAAGCCGAATTCGGATAGCTTTCGCGGCAGGCCAGGTTCGACAATGACGGCATCATTCACCGCGACCGGACCCGGTGCTGCGCTGGCCAGCAGAGCCGCCGCAGTCGCAGCGATCAGGACGCCGCCGCGTCTCACCGGATCGCTGCTTCCATCGCCTCGGGCATCACGATCTTCGGTAGCCGGGGCGCGGCATCACCCGTGAGCGTGGCAAGCGCAGGCTGTGCGGTCTCGATCGGCTGGTCAGACTTCGTCATGCCGAGACTGAGCACCGGCACCTCGTCGCTGGAAAAGACATTCGCCTCCGCCCCGCCGACGCCATCCCAGATGATCGGCGGAACGCTGCCGCCAAAAGCTGCGGCCAGCATGTCTCCCCCGGCAAATTGCGGCGCGAAACCAGCCTTGCCGTGGACATTGTCGCTGATGCGGACATTGCGCACCATCGGTTGATATTTGGCATCATCGAACTTCTGCCGATAGCCGATGATCATGATGTTCGACGATCCATTGCCGTCGAATACATTGTCGAAAATCTCGATATCGCGGTTGGCCATCACCATCACGCCGGTCCCGGCGGGAACGCTGGCGACGATATTGCCCTTGGGCGCGAAATTGGGCGTGTCGTTCTCGATCACGACATTGTCGAAGACGCGGACATTGTGCCCGCCCTGCTGG
>CAXRCQ010000233.1:0-12204 GCA_964228845.1 Blastomonas sp. | reverse complement strand
AGTGCGACGCAGCTGGCATGTTCGGCTATCCCCGGATTTCCGGGTGCGGCGAAGATGCTTTCGACCTGCGGGGATTGCGCCAGTTTCCAGCACAGGGCATGTTCGCGTCCACCGCTTCCCACCAGCAGGATATTCATGCCCGACCCCTTTTCAGATGATGTACCAATGCGTTCGGGCGGGCTGTTAGCCCAGATGCCCCCCGGCGACAACGCCCCGCCGCTGTCGGTTTCGGAAATCTCCGGGCAGCTGAAGCGCATGGTCGAGGACCGGTTTGCGCATGTGCGGATTCGCGGCGAGATTTCGGGCTTCAAGCGCGCGGCATCGGGCCATTGCTATCTGGCGCTCAAGGACGACAAGGCGGTCATCGACGGCATCATCTGGAAGGGCACGGCCGGGCGGCTGCCCTTCCGGCCCGAGGACGGGCTCGACGTGATCGCCACCGGCAAGCTCACCACCTTTCCGGGCCGGTCAAAATACCAGATCACGATAGAATCGCTCGAACTGGCGGGCGAGGGCGCGCTGATGCAGCTGTTCGAGAAGCTGAAGGCGCGGCTCGCCGCCGAAGGCCTGTTCGATCAGCAGCGCAAGCGCGCGCTGCCCTTCCTGCCGCGCACCATCGGCGTGGTGACATCGCCGACCGGATCGGTCATCCGCGACATATTGCACCGGCTGGCGGATCGCTTCCCCAGCCATGTGCTCGTCTGGCCGGTGCTGGTGCAGGGCGAGGGGGCGGCAGGCCAGGTTGCCGCGGCGGGGCGCGGCTTCGGTGCCATGCCCAAGGGCGAGCGGCCCGACCTGCTGATCGTCGCGCGCGGCGGCGGGTCGATCGAGGATCTCTGGGCGTTCAACGAGGAGCCGGTGGTCCGCGCGATCGCCGAGAGCGTCATCCCGGTGATCTCCGCCGTGGGGCACGAGACCGACACGACGCTCGCCGATTACGCCGCCGATCGCCGTGCGCCGACGCCGACGGCAGCGGCAGAGATGGCGGTGCCGGTGCGCTCCGAACTGCTCGCCGGGGTGGCAGAGCTGGGCCTGCGCGCCAGCCGGGCGGTGAACCGCAGCCATGCGCTGGCGCGCGAACGCCTGGAGGCGCGCGCGCAGCGCCTGCCCCGCCTTGCCGATCTGCTCAGCCCGCAACAGCAACGCGCCGATGATCTCGGCGAGCGGCTGCGCGCCGCGCTCGGCCTGCAACTGGCGCACGCGCGCGGCACGCTCGCGCGAACCTCGGGGGCGTTGCGGCCCGCGGTGCTCGATACCCGCGTCGCGCATGCAGGCGAGCGGCTGGCGCGGCTGACGCTCGATCCGGCGGTGCTCGATCGCATTACAAACCGGGCAGGGGAGCGGCTTGCCGGGCTGGAGCGCGTGCTGGCGCAGCTCGATCCCGACGCACCCTTGCAGCGCGGCTATGCGCGCGTCACCGCCAGCGATGGCCGGACGCTCATCGACAAGGCGGCGGCGGCGCGCGAGCCGGGGCTGACGCTGCATTTCCGCGATGGAACGCTCGATGTCGCGCCAGCAGATGGCACGCCTCCGCCGGCCTCCTCGCCGACTCCCGCAGCCAAGGCGAAGCCCACTCCCGCCGAGCCGCGTCAGGCCAGTTTTCTGTAGATTTGCGCTGGCGCACAGGATCGCTTATCCTTGCTGGCAATATCGCAGTCAGCCATCGGTAAAGCTGCCATACAGCCTTTCTGGAGCAAGATGACCCCATGTTGATGTCGAACCGCGACCGCGTCGCCCGCGTCCATTATATGCCCAACGGTTTCCGCCTGCTCAGCGCGGGCGACCATGTACTGTGCGCCGAGACCGGGCAGAAGATCGATCTGGAAGAGCTGCGCTACTGGAGCGTCGAGCGCCAGGAGGCCTATGCCAGCTGCGAAATTTCGGTTCGCGCTGCGCTCGGCCAGGACTGAGCCCATGCGCGGGGCTCTGGCATTCGCTGGCGTGCTGATCTGCGCGGTGGCCGCGCCCCTGCTGGCGCAGGCCCAGCCATCGAGCGCGCCCGTCCAATCAGCAGCACCCGCACCGAGCGGCCCGGACTTTCTTACCCGGCCTTTCGGCGCAATGCGGCCATTGCCAAGCGGGATTCGCCTTTCAGGTGCGCCGGTTCAGGGGGCGCTGCTGCGTGGGACGGCCCCGAAGGGCGTGACAGCGCTCGACCTCGATGGGGTCCGGGTTGCGGTTGCGCCCGATGGTGCGTTTCTTTTGGGTTTCAACCGCGATGCGCCACCCTTGGGCGTGCTGACGGTCACTTTTGCCGATGGCCAGACCGCCACCGAGCCCCTCACGGTCGAACCCCGCGCCTGGCGTCGCGAATTCATAGCCGTGGCTGCGCGCGGCGGGGTGCCGAGCGAGGCGTTCATGGCGCGGCGAAAGCCCGAACTGGAGATGATCGCCGCAGCGCGTTCGCGACAATCGGACAGCAATGGCTGGCGGCAGCAGTTCATCTGGCCCGCCACGGGGCGCGTGTCGGGCATATTCGGCTCGCAGCGCATCTATGCTGGAGAGCCGGGCAGCTTCCACAGCGGAGTGGATGTTGCAGGTGCAGTGGGCACGCCAGTCGTCGCTCCGGCTGACGGCGTCGTCATCCTTGCCGCGCCGACTCCCTTTTCGCTGGAGGGCAACCTGCTGATGATCGATCACGGCATGGGCCTGAACAGCGCGTTTCTCCACCTGTCGGCTATCGACGTGAAACTGGGTGACACGGTGCGCCAGGGGCAGCCGATCGGGCGAATCGGGGCCACCGGAAGGGCGACCGGACCCCATCTGCACTGGAGTATGAAGTGGAACGACGCCCGGATCGACCCGCAACTTCTGGTCGGTCCGATGGGGCGGTGAAATAACTTTATTTCGCGCGTTTTCAACTCGTCGCGGTAAATGTGGCGTTCATGTTACAGTTGAGATTAAATCCGGCTTAAATCTGCTCCGCAGCGCTTTACATGCTTCCGACCTGCCGGTTACCTGACCCCAAGGTCTGGGGAGACCGACAGGTGTAACGCGCCGATTGCGGCCCCCGCTTGCCTTGCATTGTGCATTGCGCACCTAAAACGCACAGGGGTTGCAAACCATGAGAATCTCTTCACGCCTCTTCGCCGGGGTTGCCCCGGTTGTTCTGGGCTTTGCCTTGACCGCAGCGCCGGCATTTGCCCAGGATCAGGACGCACAGGACGAGGAAGCCGCTTCGGAAGAAGTCAATGCTTCGGCCATCGTCGTCACCGGCTCGCGCATCGAGCGTCCGAATGTCGATTCCCCGTCGCCGATCACCTCAATCAGCATTGCCGATCTCAACAGCGGCGGCGACGTCTCGCTGGGTGACGCCCTGAACGAGCTGCCCGCGCTGCGCTCAACCTTCGCCCAGTCCAACTCGACCCGCTTCATCGGCACCGCCGGTCTCAACCTGCTCGATCTGCGTGGTCTGGGCACCAACCGCACTTTGGTCGTGGTCAACGGCCGTCGTCACATCACGTCGCAGCCGGGTGTTCCGACCAGCGTCGATGTCAACACCATCCCGACCGATCTGGTCGAGCGGGTCGATATCGGTACCGGCGGTAACGCTGCCGTTTATGGTGCCGATGCTGTTGCTGGTGTCGTCAACTTCGTCCTCAAGCGCGATTTCGAAGGCATTCGTCTGCGCACCCAGGGCGGCATTTCCGGTGAAAAGGATCGCGGTTCGTACTTCGTTTCGCTCACCGCCGGCGAGAATTTCGCCGAAGGCCGCGGCAACGTTGCCGTGAACGTGGAATATTCGTTCCAGAACGACCTGTATTACACCGATCGTGATGCGCAATATGGCGCGTTCTCGGGCCGCAACCAGTTCCAGCTGACCGAAAACACCATCGGCGAGCCGGCGGCCGGCAACGGCATTCCCGACAACAGCTTCCTGCGCGGCATCCGCAACAACAACATCTCGGAAGGCGGTCTGTATACCTCCGCCTGTACCGGAAGTGCGGCGCGTCGTGCGCTGAACTGCAACGGCCTGCTGAGCCAGACCGGTCAGCCGCTCGGCTTCACCTTCGTGTTTCTCCCCGATGGCACGCTGGCGCGCAATGAGCCGACCCGCGATTTCCGTCCCTTCGGTTCGGCCAACTCGCAGGGTGGACTGGGCTCGACACTGCGCCTCACCGGTCAGCTCAATCCCGAGCTGGAGCGCATCGCGGTGAACACGCTGGCGAGCTATGAGTTCAGCGAGGCTTTCAAGGTCTTCCTGGAATCGAAGTACGTTCGCATCAACGCGATCCAGGAAGGTCAGCCGACCTTCTTCAACAACACCTTCAGCATCAACAACCCGTTCCTGACGACGCAGGCCCGCAATACGCTGGTCCAGTCGCTGGCTCCCGGCGCGACGACGTTCAGCGCTTTCCGCTTCAACGTCGACTTTGGTGGTCGCGGCGAAGACCATCAGCGCGAAACCTTCCGCATCGTCGGTGGCTTCGAGGGGACGTTCAACGATGACTGGAAGTACGAGGTAGCGCTGAACTATGGCCGTCTCGAAACCTTCTATCGCACCGAAGGCAACGTCAACGTCGCGCGCTACAACAACTCGATCAACGCGGTGCGCAATGCAGCCGGTCAGATCGTCTGCGGCATCAACGCTGACGCATCCGCCGCGAATGACGATCCGTCGTGTGTTCCCGTCAACCTGTTCGGCAATGGTCAGCCCAGCCAAGCTGCACTGAACTATTTCGTGGTCGATTCCAGCCGCGTGCAGAACGCCGAGCAGATCAACGCCACGGCCTATGTTTCGGGTGACCTTTCGCAGCTGTTCGAACTGCCAGGCGGTCCGGTCAGCTTCGCGGTCGGCGGCGAATATCGCGACGAATCGGCCTATTCGGCATTCGACGCGCAGACGCGCTCGGGTGCGACCTTCCTCAACGCGATTCCGATCTTCGATCCGCCGCGGCTGAAGAGCTACGAAGCGTTTGGCGAAGTCCGCATTCCGATCCTCGCGGACGTGCCGTTCTTCCATGAGCTGTCGATTGAAGGTGCCGGCCGTATCGCCGACTATAACATCGGCAACTCGGGCACGGTGTACACTTACAATATCGGTGGTGTCTGGGCACCCGTCCAGGACCTGCGGATCCGCGGCAGCTATGCCCGCTCGGTTCGCATTCCGACCCAGAGCGATCTGTTCGCGGCGCCCAGCCAGACCTTCCTCAACGGCCTGGTCGATCCCTGCGCGCAGAACAACATCAACAACAACCCCAACCGTGTCCGCAACTGCGCAGCAGCCGGCGTGCCGGTCACGGAAGTTGTCAATGGCGTGACGGTTCCGTTCACCAACGTTCCGGCCTCGGGCATTCGCGGTCTGAACGGTTCGAACCCCAATCTGTCGGAAGAGCGCAGCGACAGTTTCACGGTCGGTTTTGTGGCGCAGCCGCGCTTCATTCCCGGCCTGACAGTGTCGGTCGATTATTACGACATCACCATCGACAACGTGATCTTCACGCTCGGTGCGCAGACCATCATCAACCAGTGCTATGACAATCCGAGCGGGATCGACAACCCGTTCTGCGCGGCGGTCTTCCGTCGCGCCGACGGCACGTTCCAGGGGCAGCAGAACCGCAATGTCGGCGGCACCACGGTCACCTATGATGTCGGTCCGAATGACGCGTCGTTCCTGTCCGGTCCGTTCAACTTCGCCAAGCAGAAGACCTCGGGCATCGATGCCGACATCAGCTATACGGTCACCGATGGCAGCACCCGCCTGAACCTGCGCGGTGTCGTGTCCTACGTCATCCGCCGCGACAACTTCACCGATATCAACCAGCCCGATTTCCGTGATCAGGTGCTGTTCGAGCTCGGTGATCCGCAATGGGCCGGCAACTTCAACGTCGATCTCGACTTCGGAAAGGTCGATTTCGGCTATCGCCTGCGCTTCATCGACAAGCAGTCGATCGGCCTGATCGAATCGATCCGCACGATCCAGGGTCGTCCGCCGACGAACCCCGATGCCTTCCCGCGCGATTTCTATCCGCGTGTCGTGTATCACAGCATCCGTGCGGGTGTGGACGTGAACGACCAGTTCCGCTTCTATGGCGGTATCGACAACCTCACCGATCGCCAGCCGCCGCTGGGCCTCGATGGCACCACTGCAGGTTCGGGGACCTACGACAATGTCGGCCGCTTCTTCTATATCGGAGCCGAAGCGAAGTTCTGATCCTGACCCGATTGCCGGCCGCCGCGTGCGGTGGCCGGTGGACGGCACGAAAAAGGCCGCGTCTCGATCGAGACGCGGCCTTTTTCATTTCCGGGCCGTATCGAGGCCGGATCACTCGATGCGCTTGGCCCGCACCGCGCGCTTCTTGCCGACGCGCAGGAAATAGCCGCCCATCACGCCAGACTTGATCTCGACCTCGTCGCCGACCGACGGGTTGAAGGTCATGGCCTCGGTCGTCTGCCAGACGGCCCCTTCTGGAATGCCGATATTCCAGCGGCCTCCGCCGGCCTTGCCCAGGCTCTTGATCGTCGTATTCAGCGTCTTGTCTTCCTCGCTGTCATTGTCATTTCCGCCAAAGATCGACAGATCGGGCAGGCGGAAGCCGAACAGCGAGCGCTTCGTTTTCCTCACCTCCTTCTCCTCCACAACGACGATCTGCTTGGAATCGACAGCGGCCGAAAGCTCGGCCGATGTGGCGTCGAAGCAGGCCAGGCGCTGCGCACCGTCAGCGATTCCGCGACAAGCCTCCAGCGCCTCGAACAGTTCCGGGCTCGGAGGTGGGGCCGACTTGCCGCGCTCCTGCGCGTCGGCCGGGCCTGCCAGCAAAGCCGCACAGGCCAGGCCAAGAGTGATGATTTTATATCGCTGCATCATGTGCGCCTTCTCCGGATCTGCATGTTGCGCCGAGGCATAAACCATGCTGCGGCCAAGTGCGAAGCTCTTTCGAACGCTGCCGTTGGTGCGTGCTGTCAGCGGATTGCGCTGCCTGGTAGGTTTGTGCTGCACCGCAATGAAGAACGTGTGACTTTTATGCTACATTCGCTGGAAAAGCGTGGAAAATCCGCCATCCAAGGTTGCGCAACTTTCCGGCTTTGCCCTACACAACCCCAATGGTGGGCCATAGAGACCCTCCAGAACTGGGTTTAGCCATGCCCTCGCGGTGAGGCGATCAAGGGGAAATCCCACATGAAAACGCAATTTAAGCTGAGCTTGCTTGGCACCAGCCTCCTCGTTGGTGCGGCATCGCTGGCAACGCCTGCCTTCGCGCAGGAACAGGATCAGGATCAGGCTGCTTCGGGCGATTCCACGATTGTCGTGACCGGCTCGCTGATTTCCAACCCGAATATCGAGCGCGCTGCGCCGGTGAACGTGACCTCCTCGGACGAAATCGACCTGCTGCAGTCGAACGTCGCCGAAGAAATCCTGCGCGAGATCCCGGGTATCGTTCCCTCAATCGGTTCTGCGGTGAACAACGGCAACGGTGGTAACTCGTTCGTCAACCTGCGCGGCCTCGGCTCGAACCGCAACGTGGTTCTGCTCGACGGTACCCGCGTGGTTCCGGCAACGCTCGCTGGCCAGTTCGACCTTAACAACGTTCCGCTGGCTCTGATCGAGCGCGTCGAAGTGCTGACCGGTGGTTCGTCGACCACTTATGGTGCGGACGCTATCTCGGGTGTCGTCAACTTCATCACGCGTCAGGACTTTGCCGGTCTCGAAATGACCGCAGCGTCGCAGATTACCGAGCAGGGCGATGGCCACACCGTGCGCTTCGATGTGACCACGGGCGCCAATTTCGATGATGGCCGCGGTAACGTAGTCTTGAGCGTCGGCTATCAGACTGCCGACCCTGTCTATCAGGGCGACCGTCAGATCGGCCAGAACACCATCGGTTCGTTCACGGGTGCTGGTGCTGGTTCGGGTACCGCAGTTCCGTCGCGTTTCGCGCTCCCCGGTTCGGGTACGCTGCAGATCAACCCGGCCGGTAATCTGCTGGTCGGCACCTACGCGCCGTTCAACTTCTCGCCCGACAACATCTTCCAGACTCCCTTCGAGCGCTTCAACATCTTCGGTTCGGCGAAGTATGAAGTGTCGGATGGCCTCGAGGTCTATACCCGCGGCCTGTTCTCGAAGAACACCGTCGACACCATTATCGCGCCGTCCGGTGCGTTCGGTATCGGCGTGACCATTCCGCTGAGCAACCCGTTCCTGCCGGCTGGCATCCGCAACCAGTTCTGTAACGCATTCGACTTCAACCCGGCTGTTGCCGGAACCCAGCCGCTGACGGCTGCACAGTGTACAGCTGCTGCGACTGCCACCAGCCCGACCGATCCCAACTACCGCACGGTCACCACCGCGCTGTTCCGTCGCGCCGTGGAAGCTGGTCCGCGTATCTCGAACTACCAGAACACGGTGTTCGACTATAAGCTGGGCATCCGCGGCGGCATTACCGATACGATCGATTTCGACGTGTTCGGAAGCTATGGTCAGTCCGATCAGGTTCAGACCATCAAGGGCTACACGCTCAACTCGCGCGTTCGTGACTCGCTCCTGGCGACCAACCCGAACACCTGCTTGAGCGGTAACGCAGCTTGCGTCCCCGCGAACTTCTTCAGCCCCACCGTCGGTGGCCTGACTCCTGCGATGGTCGCGTATCTGGTGGGTGAATCGACCGTCCAGACCAAGACCACGCTGGCTCAGGCTCGTGCAACGATCAGCGGTGACTTCGGCGTCGCCAGCCCCTGGGCTGCTGACCCGATCTCGTTCGCTGTCGGTGGCGAGTATCGCAAGTACACCGCGGAGCAGGCTTCGGATACGCTCGCTCAGTCGGGTGATCTGGGTGGTGCCGGTGGTGCCGCTCCGAACATCACGGGTGCCTTTGACGTGTATGAAGCGATCGGCGAAGTCATCGTTCCGATCGTTCAGGGCAAGCCCTTCTTCGAAGACCTGACGCTCGAAGCCGGCATCCGCTATTCGGACTACTCGGTCGACAGCCCGCTGAGCCCGGGTTACACCACCACCACCTGGAAGGCTGGTGGTAGCTGGACTCCGGTCACTGGTGCCAAGATCCGCGGTTTCTATGCCCGCGCTGTTCGCGCCCCGAACATCGGTGAACTGTTCTCGCCGCTCAACACCGGCCTGACCAGCCTGACCAACGATCCGTGCGCCACCATCAACGATGCCGGCGTTCGTATCGCAGCCCCGCCGACCGGAACTCTGCGCGATGTCTGTCTTGCTCAGGGTGCCAATGCTGGCAACGTTGACTCGATCAACGTGCCGATCGCGAGCCAGGCCAATGCCACCTCGGGTGGTAACCTTGCCCTGGGCCCGGAAAAGTCGAACAGCTACACGATCGGCCTGGTTCTGGAACCCGCGTTCCTGCCCGGCTTCTCGATGACCGTCGACTATTACAACATCAAGATCACCGGAGCGATCACCACGCCGTCGCCCGACGATGCGATCAATGCCTGCTTCGGTGCCGGCAATCTCAGCGTCAGCAACCCGGCTTGTACGGTCATCCGTCGTGACCCCAACACGGGCGGTCTGAATGGCGATCCGGCAACCACGCCGGGCCTGTTCGTCGGTCTGTCGAACCTGGGTCGTCTGGCGACCGACGGTATCGACCTGACCATGAACTATCGTCGTGACCTCGGCTTTGCCGATCTCGCGCTTTCGTTCGTGGGTAACTGGACCAACAAGTCGACCTTCCAATCGACCCCGACCGACATCAACCGTGACTGCGTTGGTATCTACAGTGTGAACTGCGGCTCGCTTCAGCCGGAATTCCAGTGGACGACCCGTGCAACGCTCGGCTTCGAGGGTGTGGACGTTTCGGTTCTGTGGCGTCATATCGACTCGTTCGAATATGAATTCTTCAATGACGGTAATCCGGCCAACAACTTCTTTACTGGTACGCCCATCGGCTTCACCAGCCAGGAAGACTTCAACACGATCGGTTCGTATGATTATTTCGATATCACGACCCGCTTCGATCTGCTGGAGAACCTGACGGTCACTCTCACCGTACAGAACATCTTCGACAAGAAGCCGCCGCTGGTGGGTTCGGATGCGGGTACCACCGCGTTCAACTCGGGCAACACCTTCCCGTCGACCTACGACGCGCTGGGTCGCCGCTTCGGCGCACAGGTTCGCCTGCGCTTCTGATCTCTTCGGAGTTCGGTACCAAACAAACGGGGGTGGGTCGAAAGACCCGCCCCTTTTTGCTTGTTGAGACGGTATGGCGAACACAGAAGAATGACCGGGTCTCGGCTAATGCAAATCCGTTGCAATAGCGTCTGAGGTTCGGTACAGGCTCCCCCAGAAGAAGGGGTGAGTCATGAGATTTCGGAATGTGATGCTGGTTCTGTTGGTGAGCGCGGCGCCGCTGCCTGCTTTTGCGCAGGATTCTGGCGGTGAAAATGCGGAGGCCGGTGTCGATGCTGCGAAGAGCGAGGACGCCCAAATCGTCGTCACCGCCGCCCGCACCATCCTTCCGCCCAATGCCCTGCCATTGACAATCGATATCATCGACAAGCAGGCGCTCGACCAGCAGATCATCCTTTCCGGCTCGGTCACCGATGCCGTCGCCACCCTGACACCCTCGTTCTCCCCGACACGCGGCAAGCTGTCAGGGGCAGGCGAGACACTGCGCGGTCGTTCGCCGCTCTACGCGATCAATGGCATCCCGCAGTCGACTCCGCTGCGCGACGGCAGCCGCGATGGCTTCACCATTGACGGCTTCTTTATCGAGCAGGTCGAGCTGATCTATGGCTCCAACGCGCTGCAGGGCATTGGTGGCACGGGCGGCATCGTCAATCAGGTCACTGTTGGCGCGCCGAGGCAGGAGGGCCTTTCGGGCCGCGTCCTGCTGCAGGGCACGGCGGACAATGATTTCCGCTCGGACGGCTTTGGTGCCAAGGCCGCAGGCCTGCTCCAGTACAAGGCCGATTGCTTCGATGCCACGGTCGGGGCCTCCTATGAGCGACGCGGGGTGTTCTACGATGCGCGCGGGGGCAATGTCGGCATCAACCTCACCCAGGGAGAAACCCAGACATCCGATGCCGTCTCGCTGTTCGGACGCTTCGGCTATGCTTTGTCCTCGACCGCCCGGCTCGATCTCATGGCCAGCCGCTACGAGCTCAAGGGCGATGGCGACTATGTCGCGGTCGCGGGCAACCGCCTGACCGGCCTGCCGACCAGCGCCGCCAAGGGCACGCCTCCGGGCAAGCCTGCCGCCAACCGGACGGAAAGCGTCGCGATTACGCTGACCGATAGCAATCTGGGTGGCGGTAACTTCGTCAGCCAGATTTTCTTCAACCGCACGCGCGACACATTCGGCGGGGAACTGGGGCCGATCGCGACCTTTCAGGACGTTCGCATCGCCCCTGTCGGCACGCTGTTCGACCAGTCGCAGAACCGCTCGCGCAAGCTCGGTGGCAAGGTCAGCTATGAACGCGCCATTCCCGGCTTCGAGGATCTGACCGCGATCGTCGGGTTCGACGCGCTGTTCGACCGGACCGAGCAGCGGCTGATCGCAACCGACCGCATCTGGGTGCCGCCCACCGATTTCCGCAGCCTTGCGCCGTTCGCGCAGGCAAACCTCAAGCTGTTCGATGGCGTGCTGCGGCTTGCTGGCGGCGCGCGGTGGGAAAATGTCGAGATCAAGATCGACGACTATACCACGCTCGCCACCACCACGACACCGCGCGGCGGGGTTCTGGTCAGCGGCGGCAGCCCCAAGTTCGACGATGTGCTGTTCAATGGCGGTGTGATCGTCGAGCCGGTACAGGGTATCCGTTTCTATGCCAGCTATGCCGAAGGCTTCACCGTGCCCGATGTCGGCCGCATCACCCGCGCGATAGGTCGGCCTGGCGTCGATCTCGATAATTTCCTCGATATCAGTCCGATCATCTCTAACAATCGCGAGATCGGCGCTGAGGTGAAGCGTGGACCGGTCGATGCCAGCGTGACCTATTTCTGGTCGTCGAGCACGCGCGGCCAGTTGCTGGTCGCACGGCCAGACGGTATCTTCGACGTCCAGCGCCAGCGGATCGAGATCGAGGGGCTCGAGCTGAATCTGGGCGTGCAACTGCCGATCGACGGGCTGCGTGTCTCCGCAGGCTATGCGCATATCCTGGGTCGCACCGACACCAATGGTGATGACCGGGTCGATACCGATCTCGATGGCACCAATATCTCGCCCGATCGCCTCAACCTCGCGGCGAGTTTCGACCGGGGCAGGGTGTCGGCGCGGGTGCAGACCCAGGTCTATT
>CAXRCQ010000232.1:0-4637 GCA_964228845.1 Blastomonas sp. | reverse complement strand
GGTGCCGCCCTATAGCCTCGCCAACGATATCATCGCTGAAATGGAGCGCCAGACCAGGCTGCTCGCCGAAGGGCTGAAGGTGCGCGGGCTGATGAACATCCAGTTCGCGGTAAAGGACGGGCAGGTTTACCTGATCGAGGTCAACCCGCGCGCCAGCCGCACCGTACCGTTCGTCGCCAAGGCGATCGGCCAGCCGGTGGCCAAATATGCCGCGCGGGTGATGGCGGGCGAGATGCTGGCCAATCTGCCCGCGATCGACCGCGCTATCGATCATATGGCGGTCAAGGAGGCGGTCTTCCCCTGGGCGCGGTTCCAGGGCGTCGATCCGGTGTTGAGCCCCGAGATGAAGTCCACCGGCGAAGTCATGGGCATCGACAGGGATTTCGCGACCGCCTTTGCCAAGGCGCAGATCGGCGCAGGTCTCACGCTGCCGACCAGCGGCACCGTGTTCATCTCGGTCAAGGACAGCGACAAGCCGGTGATCCTGGAGGCGGCGCGCGGGCTGATCGAACTCGGCATGGATATCGTCGCGACCGGCGGGACGGCGCGCTATCTTTCGGACAATGGCGTGACGCTGACCGAGGTCAACAAGGTGGCGCAGGGCCGTCCGCATATCGTGGACAAGATCAAGGATGGCGAGATCGCGCTGATCTTCAACACCACCGAAGGGTGGCAGAGCCTGAAGGACTCGCAATCGATCCGGGCGAGCGCACTCACGGGCAAGATTCCCTACTTCACCACGGCGGCGGCAAGCGTCGCGGCGGTCAAGGCCATGGCCTCGCTCGCCGCGACAAGCCTTGAAGTAAAGCCGCTTCAGGCCTATAATATACGGCCTGACGCTTGAGCCCCCCGACAAGTCGTTACCTTGATGCGGCCCCGTTTTCGGGCCGCTAAAGGTATTTTGGTCGGACGTTTGGCCGGGCGTCGGTCATGGATGAAGGGATATGCCGAATGGCAACCGTCGATAAGCTGCCGATGCTGGCAGAGGGTTATGAAAAGCTGTCGCGCGAGCTCAAGGCGCTCAAGGAAGAACGTCCGCTGATCGTCGAGGCGATCGAGGAGGCGCGCGCGCATGGCGATCTTTCGGAAAATGCCGAATATCACGCCGCCAAGGAGCGCCAGGGCCAGGTCGAGGCGACCATTGCCGATCTGGAAGGCAAGCTCAGCCGTGCGCAGATCATTGATCCGACCACGCTGTCGGGCGACAAGATCGTGTTCGGCGCAACCGTGACGCTGCTCGACGAGGACGACAAGCCGGTCAAGTACCAGATTGTCGGCGAGGCCGAGGCTGACGCGCGCAAGGGCCGGATCAGCTATTCGAGCCCGCTGGGTCGCGCGCTGATCGGTCGCCAGCTCGACGACGAGGTCGAGGTGAGCGTGCCTTCGGGCGACAAATTCTACCTCGTGTCCAAGATCGAGTTCATCTGAACCATGCAGAGCCTGTCGCGGGGGTCGGCGACCAACGCGTTGGTCATTGCAAATGTGCTGGTCTGGCTGGTGGGCTTCATCACCGGCTGGACCGAGCCGATGCAAGTCGAAGGCGGCTTCTGGGCGGCGCGGCTGCATGACGCGCTCCATGGCCATACGAGCGCGCTTCCGGTCGATTATCCCTGGGCCGTGCCGGTCTGGCTGACTCCGTTCACCTCGGCTTTTCTTCACGCCGGGCTTTTTCACCTTGCCATGAACATGCTGGTGCTGGTTGTCGTCGGACGACTGGTCGAGATGGCGCTCGGCTGGGAGCGGTTTCTGTTGCTGTACATCGCAGGAATGGTCGCCGCTGCGGCGGTGCATTATGCGATCGATCCGGAAGCGACGGTGCCGGTGGTCGGCGCCAGCGGCGCGATCTCGGCGCTGATGGCGGCCTATTTCCTGCTCTTCTCGCGCCGCAAGCCGCCTGCAATCGGCCCGATCCCGCAGCTAGCGGTGCACATGGCCTGGCTGATGGCGGCGTGGATCGGCATCAACCTGCTCAGCCAGCTCGCCTTTGCGGGCACCGCCTTGGGGATCGCCATCTGGGCGCATATCGGCGGCTTTGCGGCGGGCCTGCTGCTCGCCGTGCCGCTCGTGCGCAGCCACCAGGTCCGGCGGCCGCGACACGATATTCCTTGATTGGAGGCGCTCAGCTCGCCGAATGCTCTTCGGGGTCGAGCAGCCGGTGCAGGTGGACGATTACATAGCGCATCTCGGCATCGTCGACCGTCGCCTGCGCCTTGCTGCGCCAGGCTTCCTCGGCGCTGGCATAATCGGGATAGACACCGACAAGGTCCATCTTGTCGAGTTCGCAATAATCGAGGGTTTGGGGGTCGCTGACGCGTCCGCCCATGACGAGATGAAGTTTGCTCATGTGAATTGCGTCCCTGACAGATGAACCGGATGCCGGGCGGCATCCTCTCCGCTGCGCGGGGCGTCGGATTGTGCGCCCCATCGCATTGCTGGAGCGCCCCATAATCTGGTTTCGGGGGATTTTAAAGCCCTGTTGCGCGGGACTTCAGGGCTTGCCGGTTCTGCGCAACGTAACGCGTGCCTTGCTGGCCTTCGCCCGAGCCTTGTCGGCAAGCGGTGCGGTCGCTTTGGCTATCGGCTTGCGCGCAAGGAACAGCCCGCCGAGCAGCCCCGCCAGCGCGATCTTGCCGCGATGCGCCCAGGCGAAGCCCGCCGCCTGATCGGCCGCGCCGCCGATCTTGTCCGCAGCGGTGTGGATCGCCTCGTCGCGAAGGTTGGCGGGCGCGAAGCGATCCTTGGCGCGCGCGAGCGCCTTTTGCCATTGCGAGCGCGCCGCGAGGCGCCGCGCTGCAACCTCGGCCAGGCTCTCTGCGCCATCGTCTTCGTGATCGTGGGGCGGTGGTTCGACAGCTTCGGTCATGCAGCGGCCTTCGTCTGGTCGTCGTCGCTCGAAAACAGGGCACCGATCTTGCCGATGCGGCGAACCGCAAGCCAGAAAGCCAGACCTGCCAGCACCAATGTGCCCAGCACCGTGGCACCCATCGCTCCCCAGGGACCAAGATGGGGGATCAGCGCGATCATCGTGCCGATAACCAGCGCGATAAGCGCACAACTGACCAGCACCAGCCCGACAAAGGCGAGCGCCGCCATGGCGCGGACCTGACGTCCGGCAGCACCGACACGCGCCTTCTGATAGCTGATTTCGGCGTCGACCAGTTCGCGGCCATCGGCGTAAAGACCGCGAAGCTGCTCGACCAGACCGGGTTTGCCCGCTTCCGCCTCGTCCAGAGGCGGAACTTGGGTCGCGCCCGGTTCTGGCGCGGTGTCAGGAATGGGATGGGTCACGCGGGCAAAGGTCCGGGCCAGGCGCTCAGCGGCGCTTGCCGAACACCGATGACAGGAGCTTGGCGAGCACCAGGCTGGCGACTGCCGCGATGCCTGCGGCTGCCACCGGCTTGTTGCGGACGAATTCGCGCGTTTCGTCGGCAATCTCCTCGACCGGCTTGGCGCGGAAACGTTCGGCCGCGTCGCTGACGCTCTGCGCCGCGCTGCGGGCATAGTCGCCATATTTCGGGCCGACATTATCGTCGATGGCACCCGCGCTGTCGTTCAGGATCTGCGCGATGCTGTTGACCGCGTCGCAGGCCATGTCCTTGACATCGCTCGCCACATCCTTGGCCTTGCCGCCCATGTCTTCGGGAATCATCGCGCTCACCTTTTCGGAAACCTGCTGGAATGCATTGCTGGAATGGGCTGCGACGCTTGCGCCGGCAGCAGCGACACCGGACGAGACGAGCACGGCGCTGTTCGGCGTCGGGGTCTGTTCGGTGGGTTTCTCGGCGGCAGGAGCAGACGCGCTGGGCTTTTCAGCTGGCTTGGGTGCGGCCTTGCGCTTTGGCGCGGCGGCGCTGCTTTTAGCTGCTGCCGGCTTGGTCGCGCTCTTGGCGGGTGCGGCCTTTTTCGCGCGCGGCTTTTTTGGCGCGGCGGTCGCGTTGGTCTCTTCTTCGGACATGAATTCCTCCTCAAGCTTGAGGGCAGACGCATGAAGCACTGCCACGGTTCCGCTTGCCCGTGTTATATTCTGGCCTGTCTGGTCACATTTTCAAGCGCTTTCGCAGGCGCAGCAATGCGACTTTGCCCGGACGCTCTGCCCGAGCCTCGAACAGTTGCAAACCACGGGTCCACCGCCTAGAGGGGCGGCAGTTTTCCAACCTCAGATATCGGAAAGAGTGCCGCTTATGACCGCGATCATGGACATCCACGCCCGCCAGATTCTCGACAGCCGCGGCAACCCGACGGTCGAGGTCGATGTGCTGCTCGAGGACGGCAGTTTCGGTCGCGCAGGCGTGCCCTCGGGCGCATCGACCGGCGCCTATGAGGCGGTCGAGAAGCGCGACGGCGACAAGTCGATGTATCTCGGCAAGGGCGTGACCCAGGCGGTCGACATGGTGAACTCGGAGATTTTCGAGGCCATCGTCGGGCTCGATGCCGAAGACCAGCGCGATATCGACATGGCGATGATCGCGCTCGACGGAACCGAGAACAAGTCGCGCCTGGGTGCCAATGCGATCCTCGGCGTCAGCCTCGCGGTGGCCAAGGCCGCCGCAGACGCACGCGGCCTGCCGCTCTACAGCTATGTCGGCGGCGTCTCGGCGCACGTGCTGCCCGTTCCGATGATGAACATCATCAATGGC
>CAXRCQ010000231.1:0-2354 GCA_964228845.1 Blastomonas sp. | reverse complement strand
GTAGATCTCGGCTGGGAGGCGATCGACACTGGCCCGATCCGCCTGCTCTCCGCTCACGTCGGCACCGAACCGGACCAGCCCGCACCGCTGGCCATCGGCTTCGATTCCCGCACCCGCGGCTTCGTCCCGCGCGAGATTATCGACCAGTGCAAGGCGCTGTCGGAACGACCCGACATCGAACTCGTCACTCTCTACATCGATTGTGCGACCGCCGAGATCGAGCGGCGCTATAACGAGACGCGCCGCCCGCACCCGATGGCGCGCGGCCGTCCGGTTGCAGGCGGCATCGTCGCGGAACGCGAGCTGCTCGAACCGCTGCGGCGCTGGGCCGATATCGTCATCGACACGACCGGTTTTGCGACCAACCAGCTGCAGCAGATCGTGCGCGAACGCTTCGCCGACAGCGAAACGCGCGACATGACCGTTACCGTGTCCAGCTTCGGATTTGCCCGCGGCATGCCGCCACTTGCCGACCTCGTCTTCGACATGCGCTTCCTCGACAATCCGCACTGGATCGATGGCTTGCGCGAACAGACAGGGCTCGATCCGGCTGTCGGCGCCCACATCGAGAACGATCCCGCCTTCGCCCCGTCTTTCGAGCGCATCGCCGATACGCTGCGCGACCTCCTCCCGCGCTACGCCGCACAGGGCCGCAGCTACCTGAACATCGCCTTCGGCTGTACCGGCGGGAGACACAGGTCGGTCTACAGTGCGGAACGTGCTGCTCAGGTCTTGCGCGAGGCGGGATTTTCGCCCACGGTCGTACACCGAAATCTGGGAAGCCGCCCCGCCGATCCGCTCGAGCGCCGCTGATTCCCTAGCCGGACAATAGTCGACAGACATATCTAAGACCTTCGGAAAGCAGCGCACGGCCAACATCGCATGATCGGCATGATCCTCGTTACACACGGCAAGCTGGCCGAACATTTCATCGACGCGATGGAGCACGTCGTGGGCCGCCAGGAAGGCGTCGCCACCATCTGCATCGGTCCCAATGACGACATGGAGCAGCGGCGCAAGGACATCGCCGATGCCATCGAAACCGTGGATGACGGCGATGGCGCGATCATCCTGACCGACCTGTTCGGCGGTACGCCCTCGAACCTTGCCATCTCGCTGCTCGACACCGGCCGGATCGAGGTGATTGCAGGTATCAACCTGCCCATGCTCATCCGCCTTGCCGGCGCGCGCAAGTCGATGAACGTCGTCGATGCCGTTCACGCCGCACAGACCGCAGGTCGCAACTACATCACCGTGGCCAGCGAATTTCTTGGCCAGGAAATCGGCAACGCGCGGAAGGCAAGTTGAGCGAGTTCCGCAAGCAGCTCACTGTCGTCAACCAGCGTGGGCTCCATGCGCGGGCGAGCGCGAAATTCGTCGGCGCGGTCGCGTCGGCACCGGAGGGCTGTTCGGTTCGCGTCGCCAAGGGCAGCAACGAAGCTGCCGGCGGCTCCATCCTCGGGCTGATGATGCTCGGCGCGGCCAAGGGCGACACGATCGAGATCATCGTCGCAGGCGAGAATGCCGAAGGCGTCATGGCCGAACTCTCCGCCATGGTGAAGGACGGCTTCGGGGAGCCTTGAGATGCCCGACCATCGCCGGGTGATCACCGGTTTTTCCAACCCCACCGTCAAGGCGCTGCGCGCGCTGCGCGAAAAGAAGCACCGCAAGGCGGCGGGCAAATTCCTCGCCGAGGGCCTGCGCCTGCTGACCGATGCGCGCGAATGCGGCCATGTGCCCGAAACGCTGGTCCTTGCCAGCGCCCGCGATCCGCACCCGTTGCTTGCTGAGCTGGAAGCGGCGGTGGAGGCTGCGGGCGGCGAGGTGATCGAAACATCGCCCGACATCCTTTCCAAGATTACCGGCAAGGACAATCCGCAGGCGGTCGCGGGCGTGTTCGCCGAATTCGACACCTCGCTCGCATCGCTCGACCGCAGCTGTGCGGATATCTGGCTAGTGGCGCAGGCGCTTCGCGATCCGGGTAACCTCGGCACCATGCTGCGCACGGGCGATGCCATCGGCGCCGGCGGCCTCATCCTCATCGACGATTGCGCGGACCCGTTCAGCGTCGAGGCGGTGCGGGCCAGCATGGGCGCGGTGTTCACCCAGAAGATCGCCCGGGCGGAATGGCCCGGGTTCGAGGCCTGGCTGCGCACCGGTCCAGGCCAGCTGGTCGCTGCCAGCCTGCGGGACGCGCAGCCCTATCGCGGGGCGCCCTATGCCGCGCCGTGCTTCGTCATGGTGGGCAATGAAAGCCGCGGCTTGCCCGAGGAATACGAGATGGCCTGCGACCTGCGCGTCACCATGCCGATGAAGGGCCGGGCCGACAGCCTCAACGCGGCAGTCGCTGCTGC